>NZ_JAXMNS010000005.1:0-26863 GCF_034670285.1 Nocardioides sp.
CTCGAGTCATGTGCTGCTCACGTGTCCCGCACGCAGGCGAAGAGGTGCCTGCCGTAGTTGTGGCTGTACGGCGCCACGGCGTCGTCGTCCGGTCCGAGGTCGATCACCCGGTCGAAGCTCGTGTGGCGGACCAGGAAGTCCCGGACGTGGTCGGTGTCCCACTCGGGCAGCGAGTCGGCGAACCACGCCTCGTGGGCCTGGCCGGTGTCGAGGAACAGCACCCGACCGGTCACGTCATCGAGCAGCCGCACCAGGCACTCGGCGGAGACCGATGCCCGCCCCAGGGCGAAGTGGTGGAGCAGGCTGAAGCACGAGACCACGTCGTAGGTGCGGGGCTGGTCGCGCAGGAAGTCCACCGCGTCGGCGGTCGTCACGCAGGACGGGTCGAGGCCGTAGACCGCTGCTCCGAGGGTCGGCGCCAGCGGGTCGCGCTCCACTCCCCGCACCTCGTGTCCCACCTGCGACATCGCGGCGAGGAACCAGCCGTAGCAGCTGGCCACGTCGAGGTAGTCGGCTCGCCCGATGCCGAGGGACGTGAGCTGGGCGTGCATCTTGTCGAGCCGGTCGGTGCAGCGACGGACCGTCGCCCAGGACTGCTCCAGCTCGGGAGCCTCGACGGGTTGGTAGAGCTCGCGCTCGCCGCCGATCCACGACATCGCGTCGAGGCGGTCCTGGAGCGCCGTGGTCACCGGACGACGTCGCAGCCGGACCGCCGCCTCGGTCTCGCCCGCCACCACCATCCGGGCCAGGCGATGGTGCCCGTCGACGACCTGGAAGCAGTCGGAGTCCTGGATCGGGACGGCCAGTACCGGCACCCCCGGAGCCGTGACGGCGGGGTCGTCGAGGGCCTCGCGGCCGGCCGGGTCGACGAAGCCCCGGGCGATCCGCAGGATGCCTGCGTCGCCGGTGGCGCCGACGTACGAGCCGGAGACGTCGATGCAGCGCCGCGCCATCGCCGCGAACTCGGACGACAGCAGGTCGTGGTCGGACGACCGCCCGGCCGCCACCGAGCGGAGCAGCGCCACGTGAGGACCGTCCGCGACCCGGCGCGACGTCCACAGGAGGTCGCCGGTGGCCTGCGCGTAGTCGTGCCCGTCGAGGCCGTTCTGACCGCCGAGCAGCAACGAGTCGATCGGCACCGTCGTGGTCGACGACTCCCAGACCAGGGGGGTCACGAGGTGTCTTCGTACGGGGTCGGGCACCGGCACCCGCCGCATCTGGGTCGCCGCGGCGTGCACCTGCTCGCGCACCAGGCGGGCTCCGCGTCGGCGGGCCCGGCGGACCCGCAGCCGGGACCCGGCCGGCAGCACGGCGATCACGACGCGACCCGTCCGCGACGCCACGAGGGCAGCTCGCCGAGGATCTCGGCCAACGCCTCGTCATGGGACGCGAAGTGCTCTCTCAACCGGGCCTCGAGGCGCCCCTGCGGCGGTGGCGCCGGGCGTGCGTTCCAGGCCTCGACGCTCGGCGGGGTCCAGCTGCGGAGCCCGAGGTCCCGCTGGAGCGCCGCGAAGCGCCCCTGCGGATCGGCGAAGAAGCGATCGGCGTCGATCACGTGCACGCGGTCGGCGCCCAGCGCCCGACGGAAGCGACCGATCTGACGGGCGTACTCCCCGCGCTGCACGTAGGCGTGGTGTCGGTGGGCAAAGCTGCGGTAGCCGGGCTCCGTCGAGAGCCGGGCCTCCTCGCCGACCGTGCGCGACTGCTCCGCCGCCAGCGCCTGCTCCAGCCCCAGGGGCTCGAACCCCCGGGCCCACTCGTGGCGGTGCGCCGAGAAGGCCCTGGCCACGGGGTCCCGCACCAGGGCGACCACCTGGACGTCGGGAAGCGCGGCCGCGATCCGCCCGGCGGCGAGCGGGTGGAAGAGGTAGTAGCCACTGCACTCGAACGACCGACGACCCGTGACGAGGTGCGTGTCGCCCGGACGGCGCAGGGGGAAGTGCCCGACGTACCAGGACCAGGAGCGGTCGAAGTCGTCGTCGAAGTAGCCGGTGCCCTTGGAGAGCGTGGGTCGCACCAGGTCGGGGTGCGCCTCGAGCAGCCGGAACATCGTCGTGGTGCCGGAACGCTGTGCACCGACCACGATGACCGACGGGGCGATGCGGAGCGCCGAGGTGGCCGTCCCCCAGCCCAGGGCCGCGCGGCGGGCCCGCTCCTGGGTGGCCGGACTGCCGCGACGGCCTACCGAACGCAGGGCGTGTCGAGCGCGCATGACGAATCACTCTCCTCAGCTGGGTGGATCACGTGGGTGGCCGCGACGCTGCGGCGGTGGGGAACGACGAGGTCCAGGGCGAGCGGGACCCTCAGGTGGGCCAGGACCACGAGGTAGACCGAGCCGCCGGCGACGACGGTGACGAGCAGCCCCCCGAGGTCGAGCCCGAGCGGGCTCGAGGCCAGCACCGGGACCCCGAAGCAGGCCACCGGCAGGAGCGCGGTGCGCAGCGCGTGGCGGTCCGGCGCCAGGGCGAACTGGCGCCGGACCTGGAACGTGGCGAGACCGCAGCGCACGAGCACGGCGATCGCCCAGGCGACCGCTGCGCCGGCGATGCCCCACCGGGGCACGAGGAGCACGCACAGGACGAGGTCGATCCCGAGGGCGACCAGCGCGTTGGTCATGCTCAGCCGGCTGCGCCCTGACATCAGGAGCAGCGTGTCGACCGGGCCCGTCGCGACCGCGACCAGCATGGCCGAGGCGAGCAGGACGACCACCGGGGCAGCACTCGCGTAGGAGCCACCGAAGACGCCGAGGTAGGTCGAGGGCGCGCACAGGACGACCAGGTAGATCGGCCAGGCCAGCAGGATGCTCCACGAGGTGGCGGTGCGGAACACCGTGGCCAGCGCCGCGGGGTCACCGCCCACCAGGAGCCCCGTGAGTCGAGGCTGCAGCACCTGCTGGAGCGCCTGGACCGCCATCTGGCCCAGTGGCACGAAGCGAGTGGCGACGGCGTACAGCGCCGCGTCCACGGGGGTCAGCAGGAGCGCGATGATCACGATGTCCGACTTCTGGATCCCCATCTGGGCCAGGGCACCGACACCACGCGGCCAGGTGAACGACCAGAAGCGCCGGCCCAGCGCAGGCTCCGGAGCACCGGACCCGACGAGCTCGACGCCTGCCCGCGGCCCGCGGCGGTGGACGACGCGGGCCGCCCACACCAGCGCCAGCGCGGCCGAGACGACGTAGGCCCCGACCCATCCGGCGGTGACGACGACCAGTCCCCCGCCGGCAGCGACGATCGTGAGGGCCAGCACGCCCTGGAGCCCGGCGCGCACGATCCGATCGGCCACGACGGTCGGCAGGATGTGTCCGAACCCGCGCGTCGAGCCGAGCAGCACCTCGGCGGCGACGGCCGTGGGGAGAGCCACCGCGAGGCAGACCACGACCCGGGGGCCGTCGGGGCCGAGCCCGAGCAGCGAGCCCATGCGCTCCGCGCTCGCGAGCAGCAGCACCGAGACCACGCAGGCCGCGCCGATCGTCGGGCCGGCCGCCCAGCCGATGGCCCGGCGGACGGACCCGTGCTCGCCGGCCGCCTCGAGCCTCAGCAGGAAGCGCGCCAGCCCGGCCTCGGTGCCGAAGCAGGTTGCTGCGACCAGCAGGGCGAAGAGCGAGGTGGCGGTGAAGAACCGACCGGCCTCCTCGGGCGAGAGTCCCCGGGCCACCGCGATCGCGAGGGCGAAGGCGACTCCCGCCGCGAACACCGAGCCGGCCAGTCCGAGAGCCGCCCCCCGGCCCAGCTCGCGCAGCGTGTCGTGGGTCGCGTGAGGCTCACTCATGCCCAGCCTCGACCCGGCTGCCGAAGCTCGTCAACCGCTCCATGCGGGGGATCGACCGTGCCACGGCCTCGGCGCGACGGCGTGACAGCTGGTCGCGCACGGGCGGCTCGTCCGCGACCGCGGTCGGAGGAACCTCGCGGATGTCCCGGCGTCGGCGCGCTCGACGGTGCTTGCGCGCCCTCGGGACCAGGACGACGCCCACTGCGGCCTCGCCGGCGGCCCGCAGCTCGTCGATCTCGTCCTCGATCTCCTCGAGGGTCACCGAGCCCACCGCGACCTCGAGCAGGACGACGTCGACGTGGGGCAGCAGAGCGAGGGCCCGCGCCGAGGACGCTGCACCGGCGTCCAGCACCACGACGTCCGAGGCCTCACGGAGCGCGACCACGACGTGCTCCATGCCTGCCGAGGCCGCGAGGTCGTCCAACGGACCCGGCTCGCACCCGGCGCCCAGGAGCCCGCGATCCCCCCGCCAGGTCACGGCGCTCGAGAGCGGGACGTCGTCCCGCAGCACCTCGAGCAGCCCGGGAGGGTTCCCAGGCCCTGACGCCGCCCCGGCCAAGCCCTCGTCGTCGGCCCGAGCGGCGGCTCCGACCTCGACGGTCACGGTCCGCAGGCGCGAGGCGACGCAGGAGTCCGCGAGCGCACGGACCGCAGGCCCGGTGGGACCCCGCCCGACGTGGCAGGCCAGGACGACGACGCGGCGCCCGCCCCCTGACGCCAGGGCCAGCGCCCTGAGCCGGGACCCACCTGACACCCCTCCATCGGCGCCGGCCATCGTCGCGACCCACGCCGGGGCGCCGAGGCCCGAGAGACCCTCGAGGTCTGCGGCGACCCGCACCACGCCGTCGGGTCGGACGAGCCGGCTGGTGACCGCCGCAGCGACCAGCAACCCCAGGAGCGCCCCGAGCAGTCCCGGCAACTCGGGGCCGGCCGTGAGCGGGCCGTGCGGCGCGACCTCGGCCGGTGTCACCACCTGTCCCGGGTCGACCGAGGCCGCACCGACGACCCCCAGCTGGGCTCGCAGCTCACTGATCTGCGTCACGACGGCCAGGACCTGCTGGGTCACCTGCACGCTCGCGGCCGATCCCGGCTTCGACTTGTCGAGGCTCCTGGTGAGCTCGGTGCGCTCCGCGGCGCGCTCGTCGAGCTGCTCGTTGATGTTGGCCCGCTCGTTGAAGAGGGCAGAGGCCGTCCGGTTGCGACGGTGGGTGAGATAGACCTGCCCCAGCGCCGCAGCGGTCTGCTGGGCCACCTCGCTGTCCGCGGCCGTCACCTCGATGTCCAGGAGCTGGGTGTTGGGTGGCACCGTCACGACCACCGACGCGACATCGAGCGGCGGCAGGTCGGGGTGGTCCAGCGCCACCCTCTTCACCACGGTGTCCGAAGTGACCAGCTGGGCCTCGGTCTCGAGGTTCACCAGGTCCTCACCGCGCGAGTCCGGACTGAACGGGTTGCCCTGGAGCGGGTTGAGCAGGATGACCACGGTCGCCACGTAGGTGCCCGACTGCCGCTCACCCCACCACCGACCGGCCGCGCCCCCCGCTCCGGCGAGCACGACGACCAGGAGCGCGAGGACGAGCAGGCGCACCGCGTGGTGGGAGCCGTGCAGGGAGGGTCGCCGTGGCACTGGGGTCCTCCATCCGCCTGTGGTCTGTCGGGTCGCTTCGACGGCATCGTCTCGGCTGCACTTGCCGGCGGCGGCGGGCCGGACACGACTTACTCACAATTGGGGACGCCGGCCTCGGTACGCCTCAGAACGGCTCCCGAACCTTGACGAGCGGCGTAAAGTGGCTCGCTGAAAACGACTCGGCACGCATGGGGGTGCGGTGAAGTCTCTTGAGGTCCGGGTGCTCGGGCCGCTGGAAGTGATCAGGCCTGATGGGACGCTGGTCGAGCCCAGCGCGTGGCGGACCGGCAAGACGATGGACCTGCTGCGCATCCTGGCGCTCGAGAACAATCAACCCGTGCGCAGCAGCTCTCTGGTCGGTCTCCTCTGGCCGGACGTCGATCCGGCCCACGGACGCGGGAGCCTCCGCACCGCGGCCAGCACCATCCGCGCCGCCGTCGGGCAGGACGTCGTGACGCGCCAGCACGGCGACCTGGTGCTGGTCTCGGCCTCCGTCGACCTCGACGACTACCGCGACCTGGTGGCCGCCGTGTCACGCGCGACGGCGCGCGGTGACGACCACGAGGCGATGCTGCTGATCGAGGCCGCCGAGGCGCTCTACCGCGGCGACTTCCGGGCCAACGACGACGGGCAGCGGTGGGCCACCTTCGCACGGGAGGAGTTCCGACGCCTGCGCCAACGCTCGCTGACCGACGCCACCACCTGCGCGTTGCGCCTGGGTCACTTCCGCGAGGCCCTCGAGCTGGCCTACGCGACGGTGCGGCTCGACCCCTCCTCGGAGTCGGCCCACCGGGCGCTGATGCGCGCCCATGCCGAGCTGAGCGAGATCGGGCAGGCGCTGATGATCTTCGAGACCTACCGGACCCGACTCTCCGAGGAGCTGGGCATCGACCCCTCCCGCGAGACCAAGGAGCTCCACCTCAAGATCCTGCAGGACCAGGACCGTTGACGGAGCACGCTCGACTCCACTGCTTGACAAAATCGCCGCAAATGTAAACCCTAGGGACATGTCCCAGACCACCCCCGCCCCTGCCGGTTCGCAGGAGGCCCCGCAGCAGGTGCTCGGACTGCCGGACCCCGGCGAGCGCGTCCCCCCGGTCGCCTGGCCGACCATCGGCCTCTTCGTGGGCACCCTCGGCCTCTTCGCCCTCGAGCTGTACGGCGTGCTCGCGGCCGGTTGGTCGCCGTTCGTCACCGTTCCGATGGGTGCGGCGGTCACGTTCTTGATGTTCAGCGTGCTTCACGAGTCGGTGCACCACGCGGTGAGCACCGACTCGCGCCTCAACGACCTGATGGGCCACCTCTCGGTGCCCCTCGTGGCGCCGTACGCCGGCTACGGGATGTTCCGCTTCATCCACATCGAGCACCACCGCAACACCAACGAGCAGAAGGCGGTCGACCCCGACGCCTGGACCAGCGAGGGACCCTGGTGGCAGCTGCCGTTCCGCTGGATGACCCTCGACCTCTGGTACGTCGTGTTCTACGCGCGACGACTCCCCCAACGCCCGCGCGGCGAGGTGATCACCACCGTGGCCCTGGCCGCCGTCTCCCTCAGCACGTTCGGGGCCTTGATCGCAGCCGGTCACGGCGCCGCACTGGCGGTGGCCTTCCTGATCCCGCAGCGCCTCGGACTGGGCGTGCTGGCCTGGTGGTTCGACTACCTGCCCCACCACGGCCTGCCGTTCACGGGACGCCAGGACAAGTACCGCGCGACGCGCATCAGGGTCGGTGGCGAGGGGTGGATGACCCCACTCTTCGTCTACCAGAACTACCACCTGGTCCACCACCTGCACCCGAGCGTCCCCTTCTACCGCTACCTGCGCGCCTGGCGTCGCAACGAGGAGACCTACCTCGACCGCAACGCCGCGATCTCGACGATCTTCGGACGCTCGCTGACGCCGTCGGAGTACCGCACCTGGCGCCGACTCACCGACGACCTCGACAGCTCCTCGCCCCAGCCCGACCCGTCCGCGAGCACCCGCCCGGCCTTCCACCCGCTGCGGGTCGCGTCGGTCGACCCGCTCACCGCCGACAGCGTCGCGGTGACACTCACGGTGCCGGGCGACCTCGCCGCCGCCTACGCCCACCGTCCCGGGCAGCACGTGACGCTGCGCGCCATGCTCGACGGCCACGACGTACGACGCTCCTACTCGCTGCTGCCCCCGCTCGCCGACGGCACCGTGCGCGTGGCCGTGAAGCGCATCGAGGGCGGCGTGTTCTCGACCTACGTCCACCAGCGCCTCGAGGCCGACGACATCCTCGACGTGATGACGCCGGCAGGACGCTTCGGCCCCGACCCCGACCCCACGGGCCCGCGCTCGTACGCCGCCGCCGCAGCCGGCTCGGGCATCACGCCGGTGCTCTCGATCGCCACCGCCACGCTCGAGCACGAGCCGGCGAGCACCTTCACGCTCGTTTACGGCAACCGGACCACCGACTCCACCATGTTCCGCGCCGACCTCGATGCCCTGGTCGAGCGTTTCGACGGCCGCCTCACCGTGCACCACGTGCTCTCCCGCGAGCCCGACGCCGCGCTGCCCGGAAGGGTCACCGTCGACCTGGTCACCGACCTCGTGCGAGACCGGGTCGATGAGTGGTTCCTCTGCGGACCCGAGCAGCTGGTCGACGACCTGCGCACAGCCCTGGCGCCGCGTGGGGAGCGCGTGCACTCGGAGGTGTTCCACACCGAGGACACCGTTTCCGCGGTCGACCTCGACGTCGAGAGCCGGGTGACGGTCAGCGTCGGCGGCGTGGAGACGAGCTTCACGCTCCGCTCGACCGGCGACACCGTGCTCGACGCCGCCCTTCAGCAGGGCGTCGACGCGCCGTACTCCTGCGCGGGCGGCGCGTGCGGCACCTGTCGCGCTAAGGTGCTGCTCGGCAAGGCGGTGATGGACCAGGACCACGCGCTCGACGACGCCGAGCGCGCCGAGGGCTACGTGCTCACCTGCCAGGCCCACCCCGTCAGCGAGGAGCTCCGGGTCGACTACGACGCCTGAGCGGGCCTCACCGACGTTTCAGCGGCGCAGCGTCGGCGCCAGCCAGCGCTGCAGGTAGGCGCGCAGCTCACCGGCCGAGCGCTCCGGCGTGCCGGGGTCCAGCAGGAACGACTGGAGCGTGCGCAACAGGTGCTCCACCAGCTCGGGGCGGCCCCGCTCCCCCAGCGCCTCACCGCTCCAGTCGATCCCGAGCCGACCGAGCAGCTCACCGCCGAGGGCGATCGACGCCGGAGAGGTGAGCTCGGCGACGGTGCTGCCGAGTCGTCCGGGGGCGACCAGCCGCTGCAGGGCGGGGTCGTCACGCAGGTGTTCGTAGACGTAGGCGACTACCTCCACCGCCGCGTCACCCGCGTCGCCCGACTCCTGCGAGACGTGCGTACGCACGTGCTCGACCATGGAGTCGACCAGGTCGCTGACGGCATCGAGCGCGGCGGCGTTCAGCAGGTCCTCGGTGGTCGGGAAGTAGCGGTAGACCGTCTGTCGGGTGACTCCGACGCGCTCGGCGACGTCGGAGATGCTGGCGGCACCGGTCTCGTCGAGCCGCCCACGCGCCACGGACAGGATCCGCTCGCGCGCCTCGTCGCGGTCGACGGGCGGCGCACCGCCCCACCCGTGTGCTCGCATCGCCTCACCATACAGAATCGCTACTCTGTACATACACTTCAACTCATCTGTATGGTCGCGTCATGACTGCCGCCCCTCTGCTCCCCGCCGGCTTCGACTTCACCGACCCGGACCTGAACGCCGTCGGCGTCCCGCACGAGGAGTTCCGGATCCTGCGCGCCAGCGCGCCGGTGACGTGGGTGGAGCAGACCGAGAACGCGCGAGCCGGCCAGTCCGAGTCGTCCGGCACCGGCTACTGGGCGTTGACCAAGCACGCCGACGTCGCCGCGGCGTCGAAGAACAGCGCGGTCTTCTCCAGCCGGGAGAACGGCGTGATCATCCGCAACCCCGAGACGGCCACCGTCGAGTCGGTCGAGATGACCAAGGTCGTGATCATCAACCAGGACGCCCCCGACCACACCGCGCTGCGCCGCATCATCAGTCGCGGCTTCACCCCCCGGGCGATCGCGGCGCTCGAGGAGGGTCTCGAGGAGGTTGCCCAGCGGATCGTCCGCGAGGCCGTCGCCGCGGAGGCCGGCGACTTCGTCGACCAGGTCGCGGCGCAGTTCCCGCTCGAGGTGATCGGCGACATGCTCGGCGTCCCGGCCGAGGACCGCCAGAAGATCTTCGCCTGGACCAACCAGATGACGGGCGCGGACGACGCCGACCTCGCGCGCGCGGACAACGATCCCGCGGCCGCCGCTGCCGAGATCCTGATGTACTCGATGGGCCTGGCCGCCGATCGTCGGGAGTCGCCCCGCGACGACATCGTCACCAAGCTCGTCAACGCCGACGTCGACGGCCGCGGGCTCACCGACGACGAGTTCGGGTTCTTCGTGATCGCCCTCGCCGTCGCCGGCAACGAGACCACCCGCAACGCCACCACCCACGGCATGCAGGCGTTCTTCGACCACCCCGACCAGTGGGACCTGTGGGTCAAGGACCGCCCGGCGACGATGGTCGACGAGGTGATCCGCTGGGCGACCCCGGTGACGTCGTTCCAGCGCACTGCGCTCGAGGACGTCGAGGTCGGCGGGGTCCAGATCAAGGCCGGCCAGCGCGTCGGGCTCTTCTACGCCAGCGCCAACCACGACGAGGAGGTGTTCGACGACCCGTTCACCTTCGACATCACCCGCGAGAAGAACCCGCACCTCGCCTTCGGAGGGCACGGCGCCCACTACTGCATCGGCGCGAACCTCGCTCGCACCGAGATCAAGCTGATCTTCGACGCCCTCGCCGACCTAGCCCCCGACATCGTCGGCGACGGCGCCGCCGCCCGGATGCGCTCAGGCTGGCTCAACGGGGTCAAGTCGCTTCCCGTCCGCTACCGCTGAGACCCGGGCGGGCCGCGAATGCCCGCGCACGGTGACCAGACGCACAACCTCGTCGGGTGGGGTTCTCCACCAGAGCCACCTACCGTGGACGGCTGCCGATCGCACGCAGCGGTCCTAGTAGCGACGAGGTGTTCATGCTCCACCCCACGATCCGACGAGCTGTGACCGGAGCGGCCGTAGCAAGCCTGGCAGGAACGCTCCTGC
Source organism: Nocardioides sp. (assembly GCF_034670285.1). Taxonomy (GTDB): domain Bacteria; phylum Actinomycetota; class Actinomycetes; order Propionibacteriales; family Nocardioidaceae; genus Nocardioides. Next base: position 10,539 of record NZ_JAXMNS010000005.1, read on the forward strand.
TCGCGGCGCCCGGCGCAGCCCAGGGCGAGGCCCCCTCCGAGACCGGGCCCAGCCCGGCCGGGTCCGAGTCCCAGATCGATGGTGCGACCGACGCTCTCGAGCCGGCTCCGCGCGGCACGCGCATTCGGCTGCGGGTCAGGAACCAGGACGTACGAGGCCTGCGCACGACGCGCACCTGGGCGCGCAAGGTGCTGGTCGACGAAGGAGTCCGCTTCGACGACAACGACCTCGTCCGAGTCAGGCGAGACGGCAACCTGGTGCGCGGCTCGGAGAAGCGCAAGCTGCGCGCCGGGGACGCGGTGCAGCTCGTCGCTGTCGACCGGGTCGTCAAGAAGCGCCGCACGATGATCGAGCGGCCCACCCGAACTCGCACCGTCTCGCGACTGCGGGCCGGTCAGCGCAAGGTCGTGGCCAAGGGGCGCCCCGGCGTCAGGACGACCACGATCGTCAAGACCCGGCACAACCGCTCGGTGGTCGACGTCGAGCGGACCAGGCAGGTGACGAGGTCGGCCAAGCCCCGCAAGGTCCTCGTGGGCGCCGACCCGCACTCGGTCCCGGGCACTGCCCACCTCAACTGGCGAGCCCTGGCCAACTGCGAGTCCGGGGGCAACCCGCGCGCGGTCAACCCGGCCGGCTACCACGGCCTCTACCAGTTCGACTCCGGCACGTGGCGCTCGGTCGGTGGGTCCGGCGTGGCGTCGCGCGCCTCGGCGGGCGAGCAGACCTACCGGGCCAAGCTGCTCTACAAGCAGCGTGGACGGTCTCCATGGCCGCACTGCGGTCGCTACCTGTGACGGTCGTCCACACGTAGCTCGTAGCACGAAGAACGCCCCTCCCCGGCAGCTGCCGGGGAGGGGCGGCTACCCGGTGCCTCAGACGATTTGGGTCCTTCTCGGACTCAATCCGCGGAGTAAACGCGGACGTGTGGTGCTTGCGGCCCACACTCAGCCATCGACCATGAGCTTTCGCACCACCCATTGATTGATGCTCAGGTTCTCCTCGGCAGCGTGTAGAGCCACCTCCCGGTGCAGCCGCTCACCCAGGCGGAGATTGAACTTGCCTGAATAGCTGCGCTCGGACAGCGGCTCCGGCACGTGCTCTCCCTGCTCAACCATGTCGGCGATCACGTCAGCAAGCACGGCTTGAAGTCCCTCCAGGGCGGCGAACTGGACAGGATCCAGCCACGACAGCGACGGGAACTCCGCCACCGTGGCCACGAACTCGTCGTCCTCGGGAGACCACGCTACGCGGTAGGTGTAGCGAGATACCGCATCCTGCGGTCGCTGCACAGTGTCCATCACGGACCCTCCATCTTGTCTATCGCCTTGAGCACCTGACGTACTTGGTACGCCTTGGCTTTGCCCTTGCTGCTTTGAATGTTGACGCGAGGATCGCCCTGCCACGAGGTCTTGAACACGGCGTGGGAGGAGCCCGACTGTCGCGGCTCCCCGAAGTAGTGCACGCAGACCTTGTAGAGGTCGTTGTAGGCGACGTTCTGCTGAGCGTTGCGCATGGTCGCAACGATCGACTCAACTGCCGCCATACCTCATGGTACCGACCGCGGTACCATCAGCCAAGGCCACCGGCAACTCCGCGGCGCTCATCTCGCCGAGCACGCGGCAAGCGCACACAGGGACCCTCGCCCGCCGGATCCGATCGGCCCGATGCAGCCCCCAGCGCTGTCGAGATCGTCCGAGGAGCCGCGAGCGATCGCCGCGGGTGGTGCCCATGGCGCGGAGTGAACGCGGAAAGGCCATGCCGTCTCCCGGGTTCGGGATGACGCGCATGGCCTCTGACCTGCAGGTTTGGTGGAGCTGAGGGGATTCGAACCCCTGACCTTCTCATTGCGAACGAGACGCGCTACCAACTGCGCCACAGCCCCAGCTTTGCGTGTCCGAACGAGTCGGGCACGCGGTGCGAAACGTTAGCACCCGCCCACGGGTGCCTCCGAATCGGACCGGATCAGGTGCCGGAGGCCCGACGGCTGTCGGCCTCGGCGGCGCGCTCCTTGGCGGTGCGCTCGGCAGCATCGGCCTCGCGAGCCAGCTCGGAGTCGGCGGCCAGCGGGCCCGAGGTCCACACGCCCGTGGAGTCGAGGTCGATGGTGCGGACCGTGCGGCGCGCGGCCGGCTCCTTGGCGACGTACGTCGGGAGCGTGACGGGCACGGGGTCCCAGCCGCCGGCCGTGGGCGCGGGAGCGGGAGCGGGGGTGGCCGGTGCGGACACCTCGGGCTCGGCCTCGACGTGCACGACCCCGATCTCCTCGGTGACCGGGTCCTCGTCGGCCCCGGGCTCGACGAGCGGAGCCGGACGGGTCCGGGGGACGGCGACGGCCGCCCGCTCGGACTTCACCATCAGCCGGCAGGCGACCAGCCAGGCGACCAGAAGTCCCACCGGGACGAACGTCCAGGCCGGCGCCACCAGGCCCGCGACACCGAGCACGCCGACGGCGACGATCGCGGTCAGGATCACGCAGACCACGCGGAGTCGACGCCTGGCAGCACGAGCGGCTGCCGCGCGGCGGGCCTGCACGGAGGCCCGCGTAGGCGCCACGGGCGTCTCCACTGGCGCCTCCACTGGCGCCTCCACCGGGGCAACGTCGACCGAGACGGTGACGGCGGTGTCCTGCTTGGCGCCGTGCACCACGAGACGGGCCGTCGTCGAGTCGACCGGCTCGCGGCGGGCGAGCACCCGCAGACGGTCGGAGAACCCGTCGATCGAGCGGCTGGCGGCGCTGTCCTCGTGCTGCTTGAGCGCCTTCGGGATCAGGTAGACGGCCCAGGCCACTGCCAGGGCGACGAAGATCAGAGCGCTGAGGTCCACGTGGGCGAGCCTAGGAGTGCTAGCGCAGGATGAGTCGGATGTCTACGCGTGTGTCGCGAAGTGCTGGTGTGATCTGTGGGGTTTGTCGGGTGCGGGTGGCATCTCGATACGTCGGGCCTCGCTTCGCTTCGTCCCGACTACTCGATGACCTACTCGACGCGTCGGTCCCGCAGCTGCGCCTCGTAGCGCTTGAGGACGCCGAAGGGAGCGTCCTCCTTGGTGATCGCGTAGAGGCGGTGGTCGCGCCAGTCACCGTCGATGTGCAGGAAGCGGGGGGCGTAGCCGATCTCGGGGATGTCGAGCTTCTCCACGACGCGCAGGGAGTTGGAGTTCTCCGGGCGGATGGCGATCTCGATGCGGTGCAGCCCGACGGCGAGGAACGCGTGGTCGATGGCCATCGCGACAGCGCGTGGCATCACCCCGTGACCGGCGAAGTCCTGGTCGAGCCAGTAGCCGACCGAGGCGAACTGGGCCGAGCCACGCACGATGTTGTTGATCGTCAGCTGGCCTGCGAACCGACCGTCGACCTCGACGGCGAAGGGCAGCGAGGTGCCGGCCCGCGCGCTGCGTGTCAGCCGACGGATGAGCGCGCGGAACGACACCGGGCGGGCGTCGGCACCCGGTGGTGCGGTGGCGTCCCAGCGCGAGAGCCAGGCCGCGTTGCGGCGACGGGCATCGCGCCACGGGGTCGCGTCGGACGCACGCAGGGGCCGCAAGGTGACCACCGGCTCCGTGCCCGTGGACAGGCGCACCGGCCAGCCCCGGGCGTTCAGTGGTCGCTCCCGACGATCTGCTCGACGGCGTGCACGAGGATCGGGCGGAGCACCGACAGTCCGTCCTTCACGCCGCCCCGCGAACCGGGCAGGTTGACGATCAGGCACGACCCGCGGACGCCGGCGAGGCCTCGCGAGAGCACGGCGGTCGGGATGCCGGCCTCCACACCGGCCGCACGGATCGCCTCGGCGATGCCGGGCACCTCGCGCTCCAGCAACGGACGCGTCTGCTCGGGGGTCTGGTCGGTCGGGGTGAGACCGGTGCCGCCGGTCGTCAGCACCACCCGCGCTCCCCCGTCGACGGCCGCGGCGATCGCGGCCCCGACCGGGGCCCCGTCGGGCACGACCACGGGCGCGGTGACCGTGAAGCCGAGGTCGCGCAGCGCCTCGACGATCAGCGGCCCGGTCTCGTCGGCATACACACCGGCGGCCGCGCGGTTGGAGGCGACGACGACCTCAGCCGTCCCTCGGGTCACACCCGAGTCCGTGCTCTCAGGCATCGGTGGACCCGGCGTCGGACCGCACGAAGTCTCCGGACTTGCCGCCGGTCTTGGTCTCGACCCGGATGTCGGTGATCACCGCGGCCTTGTCGACCGCCTTGACCATGTCGACGACGGTGAGCGCGGCGACCGAGACGGCGGTCAGCGCCTCCATCTCGACGCCGGTGCGGTCGGTCGTGCGCACCACGGCGGTGATCTCGACGGTGGAGTCGGTGACCTCCAGGTCGACGGTGACACCGGACAGCGCCAACGGGTGGCACAGCGGGATCAGCGACGGCGTCTGCTTGGCGCCCATGATCCCAGCCAGTCGGGCCACCGCGAGGGTGTCACCCTTCGGCACGCCGGCGCCGCGGAGCAGATCGATCACGGCCGCGGAGACGTGCACACGCCCCGAGGCGGTCGCCGTACGGGCGGTGACGGCCTTGGCCGACACGTCGACCATGCGGGCTGCGCCGCGCTCGTCGACGTGGGTCAGTCGTTCACTCATCGGTGCTCCCTCAGTCCTGATCCAGGCGGATCACGGTGACCTGCTCGCCGGCGGCGATCTCGGTGACGTCCTCCGGCACCACGATCAACGCGTCGGAGGCCGCGAGGTCACCCACGAGGTGCGATCCCGAGCCGCCGACGGGCTCGACCTCCGCCACGCTGACACCGTCGTCGTCGAGGGTCAGGACGCCGCGCAGGAACTGGCGTCGTCCGGGCGGCGACCCGACGCGATGCGTGAGCCGGGCGGTGACCGGGCGCCGAGACTCCGGGCTCAGCCCCATCATCCGGCGCAGGGCGGGGCGCACGAACACCTCGAAGGAGAGGTACGACGACACCGGGTTGCCGGGGAGCGCGAAGAACGGGACGGCGCGACCGCTTCCGGAGCGCGGGCTCAGGGTGCCGAAGCCCTGCGGCTTGCCCGGCTGCATCGCCACCGGGCCGAACCAGACCGAGCCGAGCGGGCTGAGCGCCTCCTTGACGACGTCGAAGTCGCCCATCGAGATGCCGCCGGAGGTCACGACCACGTCGGCGCGACCGAGCTGGTCGTCGAGCGCGGCGAGCAGGGCGTCGGGCTCGTCGGGCACCAGCCCGACCCGGTAGGGAACAGCCCCGGCGCGACGGGCCGCGGCCGCGAGCAGGAACGAGTTGCCGTCGTAGATCGAGTCGGGGCCCAGGGCGGTGCCGGGCTCGCGCAGCTCGGAGCCGGTCGACACGATCACCACGCGCGGACGCGGACGCACCCGCACGTGGGAGCGACCGAGCGAGGCGAGCAGGCCGAGGTGACGCGGCCCGAGGGTGGTGCCGGCCTCGACGAGCAGGTCGCCCTCCTCGACGTCCTCCCCCGCGTGGCGCAGGTGCTGACCCAGGCTCGGCGCCTGGGCGATCCAGACCTCGGCGACACCCCGGTCGGTCCACTCGTAGGGCACCACGCAGTCGGCACCCTCGGGCAGCGGGGCGCCGGTCATGATCTTCGCCGCCGTGCCCGGCGGCAACGACGTCACCGTACGGCCGTCCGGTCCGGGCGGGCCTGCCTGGCCGGCACCGATCTGACCGATCACCGGCAGCTTGACCGGCGACTCCTCGCCGGCGGTGACGACGTCGGCGTGGTGCACGGCGTAGCCGTCCATCGCGGAGTTGTCGAAGCGCGGCAGGCCCATGCCCGCCACGACGTCCTCGACGGTGGCGAGGTCGAGCGCGTCCAGCAGCGGCACCTGGAGGTCGGCGAGCGGGGTGGTGGCCGCCAGGATCGTGGCCAGGTGCTCGTCGACCGAGCGCGGGCCGGTCACGGACGGCTCACGCTGGGCTCGGGGAGCCGGAGCCGTCGAGCACGGCGCCCGGATCGACACGGGCAGCGCTGGCCGAGTCGAGGGCCACGTCGCCGCGCACCTGGACGTCACGGCCGAAGGTGAAGTCGCCCTCGATCCGCAGCGACGTCGCGTTCGCCAGCGACGGCGCGCCCTCGGGGAAGCGCTTGTCGAACTCCCCCACCAGCTTGTAGTAGCTGCTGTCGAGGTCGATGAAGGGCAGCTCGGCAGCAACCTGGTCGAGCACGAAGTCAGTGCCGACGGCGTAGACGTCGGAGCGCAGCACGAGCAGGTCGTTGGTCGTCTTGACCGGCACGAAGCGGTCGCGACCGACCTCGATGAGGGCCGCACCGTCGAAGACCTCGATCGCCGCGCCCATCGCGGTCTCGACCTGGATCACCTCGGGGGTCGAGGTGTCGCCGGGGTCGACGTGCTTGGTGTTCTTGATCAGCGGCAGCCCGAGGATGCCCTGGCGCAGGTCGAGGGCCTGCTTCATCGCGTCGAGGTCGAACCAGAGGTTGTTGGTCGAGCAGAACTTGTGACGGTCGAGGTCGGCCAGTGCCTCGGCGTCCTCGGGCGGCGTCTGGGCGGTCTCGCGCAGCACGATGCGGCCATCGCTCTTGCGGCGGGCGAAGTGACCGCCCTTACGGTCCGAGGCCGTACGGCGCACGGCCTCGATCGCGAACGGCGCGCCGCTCGCGGCGAACCAGCCGGCGACGCGCGGGTCGGGCACGGCGCCGAGGTTGTCGGAGTTGGAGATGAACACGTGCTTGAAGCCGCGCTCGATCAGCAGGTCGAGCAGGCCGGTGCCGCGCAGGGCGGTGTAGACGTCACCGTGCCCGGGCGGGCACCACTCGAGGTCGGGATCCTTGGGATAGCTCACCGGCGCCAGGTTCTTGGCGAGGAGCTTGGGCTCCTTGTTCTGCAGGAACTCCAGCGGGAGCCCGTCGACCGGCAGCGCGTCGTAGCGGGCCAGCGCCGCCATGGTGTCGGCGGAGGTACGGAAGGAGTTCATGAACATCAGCGGCAGCGTGGCGTCGTGCTCCTCGCGCAGGTGCAGCACCTGGCGGGCGATGATGTCGAGGAACGACAGCCCGCGCCGCACGCACAGCAGCGACTTGGCGCGCTCCATGCCCATCGAGGTGCCCAGCCCGCCGTTGAGCTTGATGACGGCGGTGTGGCGGATCGCCTCCGACGCCACCTCGGGATCGACGTCGACGTCGGCCAGGCTCGGCATGTCGACCGGGTCGATCGTCGCCTCGGGCACCATGCCCGTCTCCCCGTGCTCGAGGAGGCGGTAGTAGTGCGCGAAGGTCTCGATCGCGACCTCGTCGACGCCTGCGGCGATCATCTTGTCGCGGGCCTTGTGCAGTCCTGGGCTACCCATGCTCTCGATCGTAGGCTTCGGACGGTGTCCACGTCACAACCGCCTGCAAACCCGGCCGACCCGACCCCGACGGCAGCCTCCTCGAGCGCTGCGACGAAGGACGACCTACGCGCTTGCGTCTCGGCCGCTCGTGCCCTGATGGTGCCCGCCGAGCGCGAGGTCTACGCCCGCGGGCTGGCCGGTCATCTGCTCGCCGCCGCCGAGATCAGGGATGCCGAGAGCGTGGCGGCCTACGTCGCGATCGGCGACGAGCCCGGCACGTCCTGGGTGCTCGACGGACTGCGTCGCGCGGGGGTCCGGGTGCTGCTGCCGGTGCTGCTCGACGACAACGACCTCGACTGGGCGGCGTACGACGGCGCCGAGGCGCTCGCCGAGGGTCGCTACGGGCTGCGGGAGCCGACCGGACGACGCCTCGGGGTCGACGCGGTGAGTGAGGTGGACGCCGTGCTGCTCCCCGGCCTCGCCGCCTCCTCGCGCGGCCTACGGCTCGGTCGCGGCGGCGGCTCCTACGACCGCGCTCTCACGCGGGTGCCGTACGGGACGTTCACGTGCGTGCTGCTCTACGACGGGGAGACCGGGCGCGACGTGCCGCGCGAGCCCCACGACCGTGCGGTCGAGGCCGTGGTCACGCCGTCCGGTCTCACTCGGCTGCGTCCCCTCCCGGCGGGGTGAGCACGAGCGAGTCCTCGGCGGCTGCGCGCACGGCGTCCTCGGAGAACAGCCACGGCACCGTGCGTCCCTCGACCCACCGCTCGGCCTGGTCGAGGAAGTGGTCGTCGAAGGCGTGGCCGGAGGCACCGGTGAGGCTGACCCACCGGGAGCGGTCGAGGCCCTCGATCCCGTCGGGGTCGGCCAGCGAGACGACCATCCGCATCGCCGGCGCCACCGTCACGTCGTAGCCCGACGCGGCGTCCCACGAGGTGGAGTTGACCGCCGTCCCACCGCCGGAGGCGCTCCGGCCGCCGCTGTCGAAGAGTCCGCCGAGGGTGCGCCCGCTCATCGACGTCGAGCGCAGGTCGAGCTCGTGCAACGCACCCCACTGCCACTCGTCGGCCTTGATCGCGACGCGGCGGGTCAGCTCGTCTCGGGCTGCGCGCAGGGCCGCGACGACGACGTCGTCGCGGGTCTCGCGCTCATCCGTGTCGACGTCGTCCCAGAAGTCGTGGTCGGGATCCTCGAGCAGGGCCGTCACCACCGCGGTCCAGCGCTGGCCACCGTCGGGCCACAGCGCCTCGGGCAGCTCGTCGTGGAAGGTCTCGGCGAGCAGGTTGCTCCACACCACGTTGAAGTAGGCGGCCGCCGCGCTGTCGGCGGGTTGCCCGAAGTCCCAGCTCTCGAGGAGCTGCTGGCCGTCGGAGTAGTAGCCGTCAGGGAGGTCGGCCGCGAGCAGGTACGGCGTGAGGACCGGCGCCAGCGGGTTGCGGTCGTCGAGCTGCATCGCGGCCATCTCGCCCAGCGTGACGGTCTTGTCGGTGTCGTCGAACGTCGGCGACACGGCGGTGCCGAGCAGGTCGGTGATGCGCTGCGCGCGGTAGCCGTGGTCCCAGTCGTCGGTGAGGAAGTAGGGGTAGTCCTCCCCCGCGACCGCCTGGTTGGCGGCCACCAGCACGCCTCCCTCGGGATCCAGCACGTTGGGCAGGCCGTCGAACGGCACGAACTCCCCGGTCCAGTCGTTCTCCGACTTCCACCCTGCCGCCGGCAGCCGGCCGTCGTTGCCGGACTTGCGGATCGGGACGAGCCCTGCGGCCTGGTAGCCGATGTGGCCCTCGCGGTCGGCGTAGACGACGTTCTCCGCCGGCGCCGCGAACGACGACACCGCCTCTCGGAACGAGTCCCAGTCGCGGGCGAGGTTCAGCTGGAGGATCGCGTCGGCGGTCGGGGTCGGGGTGAGCCCGGTCCACGCCAGGGACACGGCGTACTCCTCGTCGGCGCGGCGCCGCACGGGTGCGAGGCCGGCCACCTCGGCCAGGACGTCGTCGACGTCGGAGATGATCGGGCCGTGGTCGGTGGAGCGGACCGTGAGCGTGACGTCGTCGCCGCCCTCGACCGAGATCGTCTCGGTGCGACGCTGCAGCGGCAGGTCCTTGCCCCCACGCTTCCAGGTGGTGTCGGTGACCCGCTCGACGAACAGGTCGCTGACGTCGGCCCCCATCTTGGTGAAGCCCCACGCGATGTCGACGTTGTGCCCGATCACGACGCCGGGCACGCCTGCGTAGGAGTAGCCGGCGACGTCGTAGGGGCAGGCCGGACCGACGTTGCGGCAGTGCAGCCCGACCTGGAGCAGCGGACCGGGGGCGGAGACGCCGAGGTGCGGGTCGTTGGCCAGCAGCGGCGCCCCGGTGTCGGTGTGCTCCCCCGAGACCACCCAGGCGTTCGAGCCGATCGCGTCGGACGACTTCCAGTCGTCCAGCCAGTCGAGACCGGGCAACGCATCGAGGGCAGGGCCGGTGGGGGCGCGCAGCGGCTTGCGGGTGCCGCCGTCCGTGGCGTCCTGCTCGAACACCCCGTCGACGACGGCGCCCTGCCCGACGATCGGGTCGCTCTCCTCGTAGGGATAGGCCGGATAGAGCTCGGCGGCCCGCTCGCGCCCCAGCGCCGCGATGGCGAGCACCCGGTCGACCTCGTCCTGCATGTTGCCGCGCAGGTCCCACGCCACCGCCTTGAGCCACGCCAGTGAGTCGACCGCCGTCCAGGGCGCCGGGCTGTAGTCGACGCCGCCGATCCCGAGGACGACGTACTCGAGGGCGATCTGTCGCGTGGTCCGGCCGGCCAGGTAGGCGTTCACGCCGCGGGCGTAGGCATCCAGGGCGGTGCGGGTCTCCGGCGCCAGCAGCGGCAGCTCGGCCTCGGCGACGCGCCGCCAGCCCATGGTGCGCACGGCGACGTCCGAGGCGACGGCGTCCTCGCCGAACAGCTCCGCGAGGCGCCCGGCCGCGGTGTGGCGGCGCACGTCCATCTCGAAGAAGCGGTCCTGAGCTGCCACGAAGCCCTGGGCGAGCATCAGGTCCTCGGTGCTGTCGGCGTAGAGCTGCGGGATGCCCGAGCTGTCGCGGAGCACCTCCACGTTGCCCTCGAGCCCTGCCACCTCGAGGGCTCCGCTCGTCTGCGGGAGCGGACGGCGCACGAGGACGACGCTGGTCAGGGCGAGCACGACCAGCACGAGCACGAGGCCGGAGGCGACGTAGACCGAGCCCCGCATGCCGAGCGGGAGCTCGCGGAACTGCTGCCAGGGCGTGGAGCGCCCGCTGGGCTGCGGGGGTGTCGCTGGTCGGGCGTCGGCGCTCATGGTGTCGTTCATTGTGCCGTGACGTAGCATTGGCAGTCGCCTGGGCAGAGTGCCAGTCCTCTCGGCCCGGTGACGATCCCGCGACCAAGGAGTCCTCCGTGCCGACCTACCAGTACGCCTGCACCGAGTGCGGCCACGCCTTCGAGCAGGTCCAGTCCTTCTCCGACGCCTCGTTGACCGTGTGCCCCGAGTGCGAGGGCAAGCTGCGCAAGGTCTTCAACGCCGTCGGCGTCGTCTTCAAGGGCTCGGGCTTCTACCGCAACGACAGCCGCTCGGCCTCCAGCACCTCCGACGCGCCTGCCGCGACCAAGGACGCCGGAACGAAGGGCTCGACCACGACGGCCACCAAGGAGTCGGCGAGCACCTCGCCGACCAAGGAGTCCTCGAGCTCGTCCTCCAGCTCCTCGTCGAGCTCGTCGAGCAGCAGCACTGCCTCTGCCTGACCGCCGGCTCGATCCCGGGCCTGTGGAGAGCCGACCGCCCTCCCGGCTCGATCGGCCTACCGTCGTCGGGTGACCTTCGGCCTCCTTGATCCGCTCGACCGGCCCACGCTCACTGCGCGCTCACGGGTCGACCGCTCCCTCACCCGGCTGCGGCGAGGGCTGCTGCGCCGTCGTCGCGTGCTCGCCGCCGTGCTCGTCTGCGTCGCAGTGGGCGCCTCGATCTCGGCCACCAGGGCACCGACGCCACCGACGACGTCCGTGGTCGTGGCGCTCCGCGACCTGCCTGCCGGCAGCACCCTGACTCCGGCCGACCTCTCCCGCGTCGAGTTCGGTCCGGGCACCGCCCCTGATGCCGCCACGGGCACGGTCGACCTGCTGGTGGGCCGCACCCTGGCGGCGCCGATCGGGACGGGTGAGGCGATCACGCCCGGACGCCTCGTCGGACCGGGGCTGGCCGACGAGCTCCCCACCCGAAATGCGGTGCCGCTCCGCCTCCCCGACCCCGCGATGGTCGCCCTCCTGCAGGTCGGCGACCTGGTCGACCTGCTGGCCACCGACCCCGAGAGCGGTGGCGTCACCACGGTGGCGTCGAGCGTGCCGGTGCTCGCCTTGCCCGCGCGAGACCCGGGCAGCGCGAGCACCTCGGCACTGCCCGGAAGCCTGTTGGTGGTGGGTCTCACCGCGACCGAGGTGGCGCCGGTGGCGGCCGCCTCCCTGCGCTCGTTCCTCACCTACACCTGGGCAAAACGCTAGGTTGAGGAACGGCCGACCCCGTCTCGGGGCGCCAAGACACCCGGAAATCAACTTGAGGAGTGCCCATCGTGGACGGATTCAAGAGCTTCATCCTGAGAGGCAACCTGGTCGACCTCGCGGTCGCCGTCATCATCGGCACCGCGTTCGGTGCTGTCGTCACAGCCTTCACCGAGTGGCTCACGAGCCTGCTCCCCGAGGGCATGGACAGCGTGTTCAACGCCGGCACCTACGGTGGTCGGTTCATGAACGCCGTGATCGCCTTCCTGATCCTGGCGGCCGTCGTCTACTTCCTCGTGGTCACGCCCTACGTCAAGGCCAAGGAGAAGTACTTCCCCAGCCCGGCGCCCGGCACCCCGGAGGACATCGTGCTCCTCAAGGAGATCCGCGACCTGCTCTCGGCCCAGCGCCCCGTCTGAGGCACGTCCGCAGGTGCCGTCTCACCCACCGTGGTGAGGCGGCACCTGTGCTTTGAGCCAGGCATCGGAGGCCGAGTCCTTCCGGACCTCACCGGCCGATCCGGCGTCGCGCTCGTCACGGGTCGTGTCGGGCAGGACGTCGCCGAAGATCGCGGCCAGGCGCCGTCGGCGCTGCCAGTCGGTCTCCGGCTCCCGCTCCGGGTCCGCCTCCGGCTCAGGCACAGAGACCAGCAGCCTGGCGCTGGCTGGCCGCCGCCTGGGCCTTCTCACCCGTGGGCTCCTTGTCGGAGCCGCTGACCTTGTCGCTGGCCTTGATGACGCCGTCGCGCAGGGCCGGAGTGAGGGTCTGGTCGTTCGAGACCCGCTCCCACAGGTCGTCGGCCTCCGGGAGCCACTCGACGCGGTTCGGGTCGGCCGGGGAGTACTGCCACGGCACGGTCACGAACTTGATGTTCTCGAGGCCGATGCCCTTGAATCCGGCACCCACGCGCCCGATCTCGGTGACCGAGCTGAAGTCGGTCATCAGCGAGCTCGTGGCGGCGTCGAGGAAGCCGACCACGCGGTCGACGCGGGTGAGGGTGCCGGCCGAGACGACCTTGCTGGCCATGGCGGCGATGAACGCCTGCTGGCGCTTGATCCGGCCGAGGTCGGAGCCGTCGCCGAGGGTGTAGCGGGCCCGCACGTAGTTGAGGGCCTGGCGTCCGACGACCTCCTGGGTGCCGGCCGGGATGTTGATGCCGTGAGCCGGGTCGTCGATCGCCTCGGGGAGGCACACCTCGACCCCGCCGATGGCGTCGACCATGTCCTCGAAGCCGTTGAAGTCGAGGACGACGTAGTTGTCGATGCGCACGTCGGTGAGCTGCTCGAACTGCTGGATGGTGCACGCCGGTCCGCCGACGGAGAAGGCTTCGTTCCACAGCACGTCGGTGGCACCGGGGATCGTCTCGCCGTCGGCATTCGTGCAGTCGGGCCGGTCGACCAGGCTGTCGCGGGGGATGCTGACGCCGTAGGCGAAGGACCGGTCGGCCGAGAGGTGGAACATGATCGTGGTGTCGGAGCGCTGACCGTCTCCGGTGAGCCCGTCGATGTTGTTGCCCTCGCCGTCGCGCGCGTCGGAGCCCATCACCAACAGGTTGATCGGCTCCTGCGGCCCGGTGTCGACGGCGAGCTTGTCCGGGCGGTTGGTGAGCTGCTGCTGGACGTCGATCACGTCGAGGTTGTCGTTGAGGTGGCGGTAGAAGTAGACGCCACCCAGACCCACCACGAGGCTGAGCATGACGGCACCGGCCACGAGGACGGTCGCCATCGCTCGGCGGGGGTCCTTGCGGCCACGGCGCTTCGGAGCGCCGGCGCGCGCGGGCGCCGGCTGCATCAGGTCCTGGGTCATTCCAACCTTTGTCGCGAGAACTGGTTCGGGTGGGATCCGAGAGGTGGTCAGTCACCCATTGTGCGGACAGATCCTGAGAGTTGCCAAACATCGCGCAACTCGCCCGGCGCACAGGCGTGGCGTGCGTCACAACGCCCCTTCGCACGCGGGTTCGAGACCGCCTCCCGGGCGTGGCAGGATGACCGTCGGCGTCCACGGACGCCCCTGCCCCAGTAGCTCAGTGGATAGAGCAGCCGCCTCCTAAGCGAAAGGTCGCAAGTTCGACTCTTGCCTGGGGCACCGCAGCATCACACCGGCAGGTCGCCGTCCCGCCGGAGGTCGTCGAGCAGGTCCAGGATGTCCTGCATCGCGACGGGTCCGCGTTGGTCGGCGGCGTCCTGGGACTCGACGCCGAGCAGCACCGCTGCCTGCAGCGGAGGCAGCCGGACGCCGATCTCGAGCACGTAGTAGGTGTCCTCGAGGTCGAACTCGAAGTCGATCACCGTGGCCGCGACAAACTCGCCATCGGTGCAGTGCACCACGACGTCCTCGTGAGGCTCGAGCGCCCGCTGGAGGCCGGCGCGGACGTGACTGAGCCGGACCTCGCCGCGCGCGGCGACGTCGGACAGGGCGAACGCTGCCACGACCAGCTGCACGACACCCCCAAGACGTCGATGGATGGCTCGACACCGCCAGCACCGGGCGGACGAGAGTCATTTCATGATAGCCGCCGCCGCCCGGGTGGCTCAGGTGCTGGAGGGGCCCGACCCGCGCAGGGCCTTGGCGAGCGAGCTCACGGCGTCGTCGCTGGGCGAGGCCGCGGCCTGGTTGGAGCTCTCGAGCGCTGCGAGCAGCTCGGCCCGGTTGACCGACACCGAGCGCGGGGCGTCGATCCCGATGCGGACGACGTCGCCACGGACCTCGAGGACCGTCACGGTCACCTCGTCGCCGATGACGATGCTCTCGCCGACGCGACGACTCAGGACCAGCATGGCGCCACGCTACCGGTCCGGGCAGCGCTGGGAGGCGGGACCCGACGAACCGGCCTCACGCGACCAGTGGGGTGCTGACCGAGAAGGCGTTGTCGTCGAGGATCACCTGGAGCGCACGCCGGTTGCTGGTGTTGATCAGGACCGGGGCGAGGAGGTTGGCCGTCGTGGCCGCCAGCGACTCCCCCGCGGTGAGGATGACGAGCAGCTGGACCTCCTCGGCGCTGGTGACCCCGAGCTCGGCCACCACCTCGTCGTCGACCACGGGCGCGTAGTCGGGAAAGAAGGTGTGCGGCGGCACGACGAGGAATCGCAGGTCGGGGTGGTCGACCGACTGGAGGGCGCTGAGGAGACCGGCGTCGTCGAGCTCGACGAGCGCGAACTGTCGAGCCTGCGGGAAACCGGGCAGCGCGTGCACCATCTCGATGACGGGCAGGTCGGGCGCGGCCGAGCCGGCGTCCACGGGGCGAGTCACGTGGGCGATCATCGCATGAAGTCCATCAGGCTCGGCTGCATCACACGGGCCGTGGCACCGAGGGCCGCCTGGTAGGCGACCTCCTGCAGCTTGAGGTCCACCATGGCCTTGGCCAGGTCGGTGTCCTCGATCTGCGAACGGCTCTCCCCGAGCGTGATCGTGGCGTCCTGCGCCAGCCGGGCGGCGGTCTCGAGGCGGTTGACGGCAGCGCCTGCGGTGGCCTGGGTCGACCCGATCACGTCGAGTCGTCCCTGCAGGGAGTCGAGGACCGTGCGAATGGTCGAGGTGTCCCCCGCGACCAGGGCCGCCGACAAGGTCGACAGGTCGTCGAAGAGCGAGTCGCCGTCGGGTCCCAGCACCTCCGGACCCGAGACGTCGACCCGCACCGCCACGCCCGGCCCGACGGTGCGCAGGACCTGGCCGGGTGCGCCCACGTAGGCGCCGGTGGTGGAGTCGAAGGCGGTCTCCCCTGCGGTCACCCCGCCGAAGACGGGTCGGCCGAGGAAGCTCGCGTTGGCGTGGGCAGAGAGGCCGGCCCGCAGCTGGTCGACCTCCGCCGCCAGGGCCTGCCGCGCAGCGTCAGACGCGGTGCCGCTGCTGGCGCCCTGCAGAGCGATCTCGCGGGCGCGCCGTACCGAGTCCGACATCCCGCTGAGCGCGGTGTCGACCGTGGCGAGCCAGCCCAGTCCGTTGTCGGCGTTGCGGGAGTACTGGGTCTGCTGCGCGATCTCGGCGCGCAGCCGCATGGCGGTGGCTGCTTCCGTCGGTGCGTCGGAGGGACGGTTGACGACGCGCCCGGTCGAGAGCTGCTCCTGCACCTTGGCGAGTCGCGAGAGGCCCGACTGGAGCTGGTCGACCGAGCCGGTGACCAGCATGCGCTGGGTGACGCGGGCGATGCTCACCGCAGCAGCCCGGTGCGGTTGATGAGGGTGTCGAGGACGGAGTCCACGACCGTCATCACGCGGGACGCGGCCTCGTAGGACCGTTGCGCCGAGAGCATGTTCACCATCTCCTCGTCGAGGTTGACCCCCGACAGCTGTTCGCGGGCTGCATCGACCTGGGTGGTCAGCAGCTGCTGGGTGGTTGCGAGGCGCCTCACCGAGGCCACCTCGGTGCCGAAGCCGGCCACCAGACGTTGGTAGGCGCCCTCGGCGGCGCCGGTCGCGCCGAGGGCCGCTGCGGCCGAGCCGTCGAGGCCTCCCCCGGGCCCGGCCGACACCGCGACCTGGTCGCCCGAGGTGAGCGCCACCCGGAGCGAGCGGGCCGCGTCGCCGGGCGTGAAGTCGAAGAACGCCTGGCCGGTCGCGCCCGCGAGGTCGTACGC
>NZ_JAXMNS010000006.1:0-24362 GCF_034670285.1 Nocardioides sp.
TTCTCGAGCAGCTTGCGCTTGCGCGAGATGTCACCGCCGTAGCACTTGGCGAGGACGTCCTTGCGGATGGCGCGGATGTTCTCGCGGGCGATCACGCGCGCACCGATGGCGGCCTGGATCGGCACCTCGAACTGCTGGCGCGGGATGAGCTCCTTGAGCTTGCCGGCCATCATCACGCCGTAGGCGTAGGCGGCGTCCTTGTGCACGATCGCGGAGAACGCGTCGACCGGCTCGCCCTGGAGCAGGATGTCGACCTTCACCAGGTCGGCGGCCTGCTCGCCGGAGCGGGCGTAGTCGAGCGAGGCGTAGCCCTTGGTGCGTGACTTGAGCTGGTCGAAGAAGTCGAAGACGATCTCGCCCATCGGCAGGACGTAGCGCATCTCGACGCGGTCCTCGGAGATGTAGTCCATCCCCTCGAGCGTGCCGCGCTTGGCCTGGCACAGCTCCATGATCGTGCCGATGTGGTCGCTGGGGCTGAGGATCGTGGCCTTGACGACCGGCTCACGCACCTCGGCGATCTTGCCCTCGGGGAACTCGCTGGGGTTGGTGACCTCGATCTCGGAGCCGTCCTCCATCGTCACCTCGTAGACGACGTTGGGGGCGGTGGAGATGAGGTCGAGGTTGAACTCGCGCTCGAGACGGTCGCGGGTGATCTCCATGTGCAGCAGCCCGAGGAAGCCGATCCGGAACCCGAAGCCGAGGGCCCCGGAGGTCTCCGGCTCGTAGGTCAGCGCCGCGTCGTTGAGCTGGAGCTTCTCCAGCGCCTCGCGCAGGTCGCCGAACTGGTCGCCGTCGATCGGGTAGAGCCCGGCGTAGACCATCGGGTTGGGGTGCTTGTAGCCGCCCAGCGCCTCGGTCGCGCCGTTGAACTGGGTGGTGACGGTGTCGCCGACGCGGGATTGGCGCACGTCCTTCACCCCGGTGATCAGGTAGCCGACCTCGCCGACCCCGAGCTCGCCGGCCTTGACCTGCTCAGGGCTGATGACGCCGACCTCGAGCATCTCGTGGGTGGCGTTGGTCGACATCATCTTGATGCGGTCGCGGTGGTTGAGCTTGCCGTCGATGACCCGGACGTAGGTGATCACGCCGCGGTAGGTGTCGTAGACGGAGTCGAAGATCAGGGCGCGGGCAGGCTGGTCGGCCTCGCCCTCGGGGGCAGGGGTCTCGGCCACGATGTGGTTGAGCAGCGACTCCACGCCCATGCCGGTCTTGGCGCTGACGCGCAGCACGTCCTCGGGGTCGCACCCGACGAGGCCGGCGATCTCGGCGGCGTACTTCTCGGGCTGGGCGTTGGGGAGGTCGATCTTGTTGAGCACCGGGATGATGTGGAGGTCGGCACCCATCGCGAGGTAGAGGTTGGCCAGCGTCTGGGCCTCGATCCCCTGCGCGGCGTCGACGAGGAGGACGGCGGCCTCGCAGGCCTCGAGGGACCGGGAGACCTCGTAGGTGAAGTCGACGTGCCCGGGGGTGTCGATCATGTTGAGCACGTAGGTGCCCGGCACGGCCTTCTCGTTGTTGTCGTCGGGCACCGTCCACGGCATCCGCACGGCCTGGCTCTTGATCGTGATGCCGCGCTCGCGCTCGATGTCCATGCGGTCGAGGTACTGCGCCCGGGCGGCACGCGCGTCGACGACCCCGGTGAGCTGCAGCATCCGGTCGGCCAGGGTCGACTTGCCGTGGTCGATATGGGCGATGATGCAGAAGTTCCGGATGATCGCGGGATCGGTGTAGCCGGGCTTCGGCGCAGATGCAGGCACGTGGGTCTTTCCGGGTCGAACGACAGGGCAGGACGCTGGCTGAATGGTCCCATGCCCGGGGCGGGGTTCGAAAAGGACGGGTGGGGCGCTCAGGCCACGAAGCGGTCCGGGTCCGCCCGAAGCCAGTCGTCGGCCCAGGTGTCGGGAGGTGCGTCGAGAAGCTGGCCGGGCTCCATTCTCTCGATCAGCTCGGCGTAAGACGCGATCTCGCCGTGGGTGATCCGGCGCCGCAACATGTGGGGGCGCAGCTCCTCGAAGGAGGCGAGGCCCATCGAGGCGACGACCTGCATCGCCTGCTGGAGCGTCTCGTGCTGGTAGGACGTGACCCGCGCGGCCTTGTCGCTCACGACCAGGGCGCGCATGCGCTTGGGGTCGAGGGTCGCGACACCGGTGGGACAGGTGTTGGTGTGACAGGTCTGCGCCTGGATGCAGCCCACGGCCATCATCATGGCGCGACCCGAGCTCGTGTAGTCGGCGCCCTGGATCATGCGCTTGACGATGTCGATGCCCGTGGTGATCTTCCCGGCCGCGGCGATCTTGACGTGCTCGCGCAGCCCGGTGCCGACCAGCGCCTGGTGCACGGTTATCAGCCCCTCGGTGAGCGGCATCCCGACGTGGTCGGAGTACTCCACCGGCGCCGCGCCGGTGCCCCCCTCGGCGCCGTCGACGGTGATCACGTCGGGGAACACCTGCTCCTCCAGCATCGCCTTGCAGATCGCCAGCACGTCGACGCGCGAGCCGACGCAGAGCTTGAACCCGGTGGGCTTGCCGCCGGCGAGCTCACGCATGCGTCCGATGAAGAGCACCAGCTCACGTGGAGTCGAGAACACCTGGTGGTAGGCCGGCGAGATGACGCTCTTGCCGACCTCGACCCCGCGCGTCTCGGCGATCTCCTGGGTCACCTTCGCCCCCGGCAGCACGCCGCCGATGCCGGGCTTGGCGCCCTGGCTCAGCTTGAGGTGAACCATCTTAACCTGGGGGTCGGCGGCCTTCTCGGCGAACTGCTGCTCGTCGAACCCGCCGTCCTCGGTGCGGCAGCCGAAGTAGCCGGAGCCGATCTCCCAGATCAGGTCGCCCCCGTGCCGGTGGTGCGGGCTGATCGCACCTTCCCCCGTGTCATGAGCGAAGTCGCCGGCAGCGGCGCCCTTGTTGAGCGCCTCGATCGCGTTGGACGACAGGCTCCCGTAGCTCATCGCGCTGACGTTGAGCAGCGCCATGTCGTAGGGCTGGGTGCAACCGGGGCCCCCGACCCGGACGCGGGGCGCGGTCTCCATGGTCGCGCGGGGAGCGACAGAGTGCACCAAGTACTCCGCGCCGACGGCGTTCAGGTCCAGCTCGGTACCGAAAGGGTGCGCCTCGCTGACCCCCTTGGCGCGTTGGTAGATCGAGGACCTCGTGTTGCGGTCGAAAGGTCGGCCGTCGAAGTTGCGCTCGATGAAGTACTGCTGGAGCTCGGGGCGGATGCCCTCCATCAGAAAACGCATGTGCCCGATCACCGGGTAGTTGCGCAGGATCGCGTGCTCGGTCTGCACCAGGTCGTAGGTCCCGACCGCCATCACCAGGATCGCCACCGCGAGCAGGATGAAGAGCCCGGGTCCGCCGATGGTCGCGGCCAGCGTGGCGATGAGGCCCAGCAGAAGGAAGGAGCCGAGGGCGTAGAAGCGCAGCATTACTAGGTTCTACCAGTGGAGCCCCACCCGGAGGGGCGGCCGTGCCGCGCATCGTCGACGATGGACGGGTGCCTCCCCCGACCCTTCCCCCCGCCCCTGTCGGACGCACCGCGCGGCGACTCGAGTGGGCTCACCTGCCACCCGCCCTGCGGGACCTGATCGCCGACCGGTGTGGCTCCCTCGTGGTCTCGGCGGTCTCGCAGCGCTCCGGCTTCACCCCCGGCTTCGCCTCGGTGCTGCTGTGCGAGGACGGCACCCGCCACTTCGTGAAGGCTGCCTCGCTGAAGGCCCAACGGGTCTTCGCCGAGGCCTACCGCGAGGAGGCCCGCAAGGCCGGCGCCCTGCCGCCAGGCATCGCCGCGACCCGCCTGCTGTGGACCCACGACGCCGACGGGTGGGTGGTGCTCGGCTTCGAGCACGTGACGGCCCGGGCACCCCATCGTCCGTGGACCCACGCCGACCTGACCCGCTGCCTCGACGCCCTCGCCGAGACCGCCCGGGCACTCACCCCGCCGCCCCCGGGACTGGACCTCGTCGACGCCGAGGTCGAGTTCGCCGACTGGCCGGCCAAGTGGGACCACACCCTGGCGACGTTCGCCCTGCCGAGCGGCGTCGAGGCTGCTGCGCTGGCGACCCGCCACGCCGAGGTCGTCGGCGGCGACACCGTGCTGCACTGCGACGTCCGCGACGACAACCTGCTCCTGACCGACGACGGCCGGGTCCTGCTGTGCGACTGGAACTGGCCACTGCGCGGCGCAGCCTGGCTGGACTCGCTCATCCTGCTCGTGGGACCACGCGGTGACGGCCTGGACGTCGAGGAGGTGCTCGCGACGCACCCGACGTTCGCCGAGGTCGAGCCCGAGGCGGTCGACATCATGCTGGCCCTGCTCACCGGCTACTTCCTCACCCACTCCGACCAGCCGGTACCGTCGTCCTCGCCCTACCTGCGTGACCACCAGCTCTGGCAGGGCGAGGCCTGCTGGGAGTGGCTCTGCGAGCGCCGAGGCTGGGCCGAATCACCGTGAACCCGATCGACGCAGTCGGATTTGGGCTCTGACCAGGCCCACTGCTAGATTTGCGCGTCGCGTGTCCGGCCCTCTGTGTGCCCTGCACTACGCCGACCGCACCAAGAACTTGCACGACCGACCAGCAGTCCATCCAGCAGTGAGGCGAACCACCCCGTGGCGAACATCAAGAGCCAGATCAAGCGCAACAAGCAGAACGAGAAGGCGCACGAGCGCAACAAGGCCGTCAAGAGCGCCGTGAAGACCGCGGTCACGAAGTTCCGCACCGCTGCTGCCGCCGGCAACAAGGACGAGGCCATCGTGCTCGGCCGCGAGGCCAACAAGATGCTCGACAAGGCTGCCTCCAAGGGCGTCATCCACAAGAACCAGGCCGCCAACCGCAAGTCGGCGATCTCGAAGACGGCCGACTCGCTCTGAGCTAGCCGCACACGATCGGGCGTCGCTCTCCACTCGGAGGGTCGGCGCCCTTTGTGTTGCCCGCTGCTGCAGGCTCCCCAGGCGTCCTCAGACGCCCTGGGCCCGGAAGAACGCGATCGTGCGGTCCATGGCCGCGTTGAACGCAGGACCGAAGGCGTGCCCGTCGTCGTACCACTCGAGCGCTGAGTCGACCCCGGCGTCGACCAACGCCTGGTGGGTGGCGCGGGCCCAGGCGGGCGGGCAGGTGTCGTCGAGGCGACCGTGCACCATCAGGACCGGCTCGGTGATGCGGTCGAAGTAGGGGCGTGAGGAGTTGCGGCGCCAGAACGCCGGGCTGTCCTCGGGCAGCCCCCACCGGCGCGCCAGGGCGGCGGTGCGATCGTCGTCAGCCGGGTCGCTGCGCTGGAACTGGTCGAAGTTCTGCGCCTCGAGCGAGGAGACCGACGCCCAGGGTGCTGCCGCCTGCACCAGGCCAGGCTCAGCGGCGAGCGCCTTGAGGACGACTCCGCCGCCCATCGAGCGACCGAACAGCGCCACCCGCTCATCGGCCACGGGAACGTCGGTCGAGCCGCGCAGCGCCTTGACGGCGTTGATGACGTCGGCCGAGTAACCCAGGCGCATCCGCAGCTGGTAGTCGGGGTCGTCGTCGGACTCCGCGTGGTTGCGGTAGTCGACGTGGAGCGCGACGTAGCCGCGCGAGGCGAGGTAGCCACGCTCACGGGTCATCCCCTGCCCGCGGACGTAGACGGCCGGGTCGATGTAGCCGTGCGCCAGCACGACGGCCGGGAAGGGCCCGCGACCCTTGGGGACGTTGAGCACCCCGGAGATCGTGTAGGACTCCGGACCGTCCTGCGTCGAGCTGCGGCTGCGGTAGGTCACGTCGTAGGAGGTGTAGGACGCGTTGTCCTCGCGGATGGCGCCGAGGCGGAGCCGATCGCCGCGATGGCGCTGCTCGGCGAGTCCGAGCACCGAGACCTCCGGCGCCGCCTCGCCCTCCTGCGGCGCGGCGTCGCTCGCCTCGGGCGGCGAGGGCTCAGCAGGCGGGACGGGCGGGGACGACGACTCCGTGGTCAGGGCCGGCGCGACGGGAGCATCGGCGTCCGGCTCGTCGGTGGCGGAGGAACAGCCTGCGCCCAGCAGGGACAGCGCGACCGCGGCGGCCACGAGTGATCGACGACGCCTCATCGGGCCACGCTACGGACGACGCCCAAGCGGCTCAGCGAGCGTCGCGCAGCGAGGCCACCGTGAGCACGAGTCGCTCGACGGCATAGGCCGCATCGCTCGAGGCGCCCTTGACGTCGGCGTCGGCCTTGGCGATCGCTCGGATCGCACCGGCCAGCCCGTGGTCGGACCAGCCGCGGGACTGGTCGCGCAGGGTGCGCAGCTTCCACGGCGGCACGCCGACCTCACGCGCGAGGTCGCCCTCGCGCATGCCGCGTGGGGCCCCCTTGTAGCGAGCCAGGCCACGAGCACTGCCCGCGAAGGCCGAGGTCACCAGGACCGAGGCCGTGCCGTTGTCGAGGGCCCACCGCAGCTCTTCGAGCGCCTTCTCGCGGTTGCCGGAGAAGGCGTGGTCGGCGACCGCGAACGACTTGGCCTCGGCGCGACCGCCGAAGTAGCGCGCGATCTTGTCAGCCGTCAGCCGTTCGCCGGGGAAGTCGTTGGTGAGCTGGTGGGAGGCCGCACTGAGGGAGCGGAGGTCCTGCCCGACGGCGTCGACCAGCGCCCGGCTCGCCTCGCCGTCGATGGTGGCGCCGAACCGTCGCACCTCGCTGGTCACGAAGCCGGGGAAGTCGGACGCCTTGAGCGCCTCCGACTTCACCTCGGTGACCGTCTTGAGCTTGCGCAGCTTGGTGAGGGTGCCCGAGCCCTTCTGACCGCCTCCGTGCACCAGGACGAGCCCGACGTCCTCGGCCGGAGCGGCTGCGTAGTCGAGGAGCCCGGCGACCGACTCCTCGGGGAGGTTCTCGAGGGCACGGACGACGATGCAGCGCACGGCAGAGAAGAGCGACGGTGCCGAAAGCTCGCCCAGCGTGGCCAGGGTCAGGTCGCCGGCGCCGGCCTCGGAGAGCTCGGCCTCGGGATCGTGGGCGCGCACGACGCCCTTGACCTCCTGGACGGTGCGCTCCCCCAGGAACTCCTCCTTGCCGGTCACGAGGATCACTCGCCCCAGCACGTCGTCAGCCCGCATGGGAGCAGACTGACACACCCCACCGACGGCTCACGACGTCGAGTCGATCTCAGCGGACCCGCTCGAGACGCAGACCGCCGCGGTCGCGCGCCACGATGATCGTGCCGTCCACGTCGGTGCGCGCCACCTCCGCTCCGGCTGCCTCCAGGGCAGCGATGACGTCGGGGGCCGGGTGCCCGTAGTCGTTGTCGGCGCCCGCCGAGATCAGCGCCGCCTCCGCCTCGACCGAGGTCAGCACGTCGAGGTCCTGGTGGCGGCTGCCGTGGTGGGGCACCTTGAGCACGTCGACGTCGAGGCCCGCCAGGATCGGCGCCAGGGTGGCCTGCCCGGGAGGCTCGAGGTCGCCGGTCAGCAAGACTCGTACGCCCTGCACATCGGCCACCAGGACGACGCTGGCGTCGTTGGCGGTGCTCCCGTCGCCCGGCCCCAGGTGCGGCGTCGACTCCGCCGGCCACAGCGCCCGCAGCGTGACCTCCCCGACCTGCAGCTCGCCCGACGCGGGCGCAGTGAGTGGGATGCCCTCGGCGACCGCGAGCCCGGCGACGTCGTCCACGGCTGCTGGTGGGTCCAGCAACGAGGTGGTCCAGATCGCTCCGACCGCACGGCCGTCGACCACTCCGTCGAGGCCGGCCACATGGTCGGCGTGGAAATGGGTGAGCACGACGAGCGGCACCTGCTCGACGCCCAGGCGGTCGAGGCACTCGTCGACCGCCGCGGGGTCGGGGCCCGCGTCGATGACGACCCCCGCTGCGGGTCCGGCCCGCAGGACGAGAGCGTCGCCCTGGCCGACGTCGCACATCACGACGGCCCAGTCGTCGACACGCCCGCCCGGCCACCACCCCGGACGGAGGAGGAGCACCCCCGCGGCCAGGACCGCCAGCAACGTCACCGCCACGGCGCGGGGTCCGGCCCTCGGGCGGCCGGCTCGCCACCTGCTGCGCACGGCGAGCGGCACCACGACCACGAGGGCGACGCACAGCGTCACGAGCAGCACGAGGGCCCAGAAACCCGTGCCCCAGTCGAGGGCAGCCAACGGCACCCTCGCACCGGTGCGCGCCACCCAGACGATCCATCCGACGCTCCAGCCGGCACCGGTGCCCAGCAGCTGACCGAGCCCATCACCGACCAGTGGCACCAGCCCCACCAGGCCGCCGGCGAGCCCGAGCACGGTGGCCGGACCCACCACCGGGGACACCAGGAGGTTGGCCGGCACCGCCACCAGGCTGACCTGCCCCGAGAGGGCTGCCACGACCGGCGTGCAGGCCAGCTGGGCGGCCGCCGGGACCGCGACCGCCTCGGCGAGCCACCGCGGCACCCAGGAGACCAGCGTGTCGCGCCACCCCGGGGCGAGCAGCACGATCCCGCCGGTGGCCATCGCCGAGAGAGCGAAGCCGGGCGAGACCGCCAGGCCCGGGTCGACGAGCAGCAGCGCCACGACCGCGACCCCCAGACCCCGCAGGGCACGCTGCCGCCCGTTGGAGCCCAGCGCGATCAACCCCACGGTGCCCATCGCTGCGGCTCGTACGACGCTCGGCTCGGTGCGCGCGAGCAGGAGGAAGCCGACGATCCCGCCGGCCGCGACCAGCGTCAACCACCGTCCTCGGACGCCGCACCAGCGCGCCACCACGAGGAGGAAGCCGACGATCAGCGTCAGGTTGGTGCCCGAGACCGCAGTCAGGTGGGTGAGTCCGGTGGTGCGGAAGTCCTCCTCGAGGCCGGGGTCGAGCCCGCTGTCGTCGCCGTCGACGAGTGCCGGCACCAGGGCCCGCTGCGCTGGCGGCCGATGGGCCACGGAGTCGCGGATCGAGGCCCGCACGGCCTCGGCCCCGCGCCACCAGACGTCGGGGTGCTCCTGCACCTGAGGGAGGGAGGCGCCAGGAAGCAGCGCGGCCAGGTCGGGGTCGTCGGCCGACGCCAGTCGACCGGTGGTCGAGATCCGTGATCCCAGCGGCACCGAGGCCCACCCTGGATCGCCGAGCACCAGGACCGGCGAGGAGAGCCGGTGCCGCAGGCCGCGCCCCACGACCTCCCGCACGTCGAGCCGTACGACGGCCTGGGCGCCGTAGAGCCCCTCGACGAGGCGCGGGTCCTGGCTCACCACACCGACCACCTCGACCGCGGCCCGCTCCGCAGCCAGCCGCGCCACGGGGCCGGCCGCGACCGCCTCCGTGCGCACCAGCGCCGAGGTCAGCACCGCGAGCCCCACCAGCGTCACCGCTGCCAGGCTGGTCCGACCCCAGCGACAACGCACGCAGAAGCCGAGGCCTGCGGTCACGGCCGCGCACAGCACTGCGAGCAGCACCCACTCGGGCGTCCGGGCCAGCAGCGCCGCGGCCCAGGCGACCACTGCCAGCAGCGGCATCCGCAGGTCGGTGCGAAGACCGGGCTCGCCGATGACCGCCGGGTCGTCCAGCGCGGGCACCGGCGGTCAGACCGTGACGAGGGGCGTGAGCTGAGCCAGGGTCGCCTCACCGATGCCGTCGACCTCCAGCAGCTCGGTCACCGACATGAACGCCCCGTGCTCGGTGCGCCAGGCGATGATCGCGGCCGCCGTGACCGGACCCACCTGCGGCAGCGTCTCGAGGAGGGTCTGGTCGGCCAAGTTGAGGTCGACCAGCGCCGCCGGTGGCGCGACTCCTCCGGCAGCAGGCGGCAGCGGCGCACCAGGCGCCGAGCCCGGCTGGCCGACCAGCAGCTGCTCCCCGTCGACGAGCACGCGCGCGAGGTCCAGCGACGTCGTGTCGACTCCCTTCCGTGCACCGCCCGCCTCGGCGAGGGCCTCGACGACCCGTGCGCCGGCGTCGAGCACCACGATCCCGGGCCGACGTACCTTGCCGGCGACGTCGACGGTGACGGTCTCGTCGGCCGCACCCGGTTGCTCCGCCGCCAACGGGTCCGACGGGTCCAGCGGGGCCGCGAGAGCCTCACCCGGCGTCGGCGCGACGATCGAGGCGCCCCCGGGCACCGCAGCCATCGAGACCGGCGGCTCGGGGTCGCCGCGCACGACCCACCAGCAGGTGATGGCCAGTCCCAGGGCGACCAGCACGGCGACCGCGGTGAGCTGGGCGGTGCCGAGACCGATCCTGGCGCGAAGCGGCTCGGGCACCACCCCGGCCGCTCGGACGACCTTTCGGTGCGCGGCATGCCGTCCCGGGACCGGGATCACCGGCGGCACCTGGTGGTCAGGATCGTCGGCGCGGCTGGGCTCGTGAGGCGAGGGCGGCGCCGAGTCCGGGGCCACCGGAGTGACCGGAGCGACCGGCTCGACCGGCTCGACCGGCCCCACCAGACTCAGGACCGGACGCTGCGCCACCCGGGTGTGCTCGTCCCACCACGTCCCGCCGACGGCCTCGGGGATCGGCCCCTCCTCGGGAGCCGCCGGCGCGCGTGCCGCCGCCAGCTGGTCAGAGAGCTCCGCCAGCCGCCGGGTGACCGCCTCGGAGTGCTCGGAGGAAGGACGTCGCGATCGCATGACGGCACGTTAGGAGCCCGCCACCCATCGACGTCGACACGTCACCACGCCTGTGGACCGGCACCACGAGATCGTCGGTTGTGGACGACTCGTGGGCAAGGAGCAGCGACCCGCAGCTCAGCGGCGCGGGGACACGCACACCGCGATCGTGCCCGGGCCCACGTGCGCCCCCAGCACAGCTCCGACCTCGGAGCACCACACCTCCCGGCCCCCGAGCTGGTCGGCGAGCTTGGCGTTCAGCGACTCTGTGAGGGCCTCGGCCCGCTCGGGGTTGGCGAGGTGGGCCACCGACACGTCGACCGGCTTCGTGCCCGCGGCCTCGACCGCGAGCTCGGCGAGCCGAGCGAGGGCCTTGCCCGACGTCCGCACCTTCTCGAGCGACGACACGACGCCGTCGGTGATCGTGAGGATCGGCTTGACCGCCAGGGCCCCACCCAGCAGCGCCTGGGCTGCTCCGATGCGCCCGCCACGGCGGAGGTACTCCAGGGTGTCGACGTAGAAGAAGGACGACGTCGCCTGCGCGCGCGCCAGGGCTGCGTCGGCGGCCTCCTCGACCGAGGCCCCCCGGCCGACCGCGTCGGCCGCGGCCAGGGCGGCGTACCCCGTGGCGACACCGACCTGGCGGGAGTCGAGGCACATCACGCGCACGCTCGCGTCGCGCGCCGCGAGCTGCGCGGACTCGAAGGTGCCGCTCATGTCGCCCGAGAGGTGCACCGAGAGGATCTGCTTGGCGCCGGACTTGGCGAGGCGGTCGTAGAGGTCGACGAACGCCGCCGGCGAGGGTCGCGACGTGCTCACCGGTCGGTAGTCACGCAACGCCTCGGCAACGCGCTCGGGCGAGGCCTCGGGCGCGTCCTCGTCGAAGGAGTCGGCGCCGATGATCACCTGCAGCGGCAGCACCACGATGCCGCGCTCCGCGGCGAGCTCTGCGGGGAGGCTGGCCGTCGAGTCGGTGACGACGACGATCGACCGGGCGGGCATGGCGTCAGGTTAGCCAAGCCCGCCGCGGTCCGTGCGTGCGGCTCAGACGACGACGTTCACGAGCTTGGGCTCGCGCACGATCACCTTGCGGACCTCGCGCCCCGCGATGGCTCCGATCACCGTCTCGTCGGCCAGCGCCAAGGCCTCCAGGTCGGCGGCCGAGATGTCCGGAGCGACCTCCAGACGAGCCTTCACCTTGCCCTGGATCTGGACGACGGCGGTGACCGTGTCCTCGACCAGGAGTGCGGGGTCGACGACCGGCCAGGCCGCGTCGGCGACCGTCGCGGAGTGGCCCAGCCGCTCCCACATCTCCTCGGCGACGTACGGCGCCACCAGCGACAGCAGGACGGCGACGACCTCGGTGGCCTCGCGCACCGCCGGGTCGGCGGGTCCGCAGCCTCCCTTGCCCACCCCGTCAATCGCCTTGCGGGTGGCGTTGACCAGCTCCATCACCTTCGCCACCACGACGTTGAAGCGGTGACCGTCGAGCAGGCTCTCGGCCTCGTGGACGGTGCGGTGCGTGACGCGGCGCAGGGCCACGTCGCCGTCGGCGAAGGAGACGCCCGGCTCGGAGGTGACGTCGCCGCTCAGGCGCCACGCACGCTGCAGGAACTTCTGCGACCCGGCCGGCGAGACGTCGGCCCAGTCGATGTTGTCCTCGGGCGGGCTGGCGAAGACCAGCGTGAGGCGGACGGCGTCCACGCCGAAGGCGGTCAGCTGCTCGCCCAGGTTGACGCCGTTGCCCAGCGACTTCGACATCTTCTTGCCCTCGTTGACCACGACGCCCTGGCCCAGCAGCCGCTGGAAAGGCTCGACGAAGTCGACCATCCCCATGTCGTGCAGGACCTTGGTGAAGAAGCGCGCGTAGAGCAGGTGCAGCACCGCGTGCTCGAGCCCGCCGACGTACTGGTCGACGTTGCCCCAGGTGGCGATCTTCTCGGGGTCGAAGGGGCCCTCGGTGTAGCCGGGCGAGGTGAAGCGCAGGAAGTACCACGAGGAGTCGACGAAGGTGTCCATCGTGTCGCTGTCGCGCTTGGCCGCGCCGCCGCACGAGGGGCAGTCGACGTTGACCCAGTCCTCGGCCGCGGCCAGCGGCGAGGTGCCCTTGGGCTTGAGGTCGGCACCCTTGAGCTCGGGCAGCTCGACGGGCAGCTGGTCCAGGGGCACGTCGACCTCGCCGCACGAGGGGCAGTGGATCACCGGGATCGGGCAGCCCCAGAAGCGCTGCCGGCTCAGCAGCCAGTCGCGCAGGCGGTAGTTGACCGTGCCGGTGCCGGTACCGCGCTCGGCCAGGACCTCGATCATCGACGCGATCCCGGCGACCTTGTCGGTCTTGCCGTCCAGCGGACCCGAGCTGACGTAGGTGCCGTCGCCGGTGGTCGCGACGTAGGTCTCCTCGGGGTTGTCCTCCCCGGTGTCGACCACGCGCCGCACGGGCAGGTCGAAGGCCTTGGCGAAGTCCAGGTCGCGCTGGTCGTGGGCCGGCACGGCCATGATCGCGCCCGTGCCGTAGTCGGCCAGGACGTAGTCGGCCGCCCAGACCGGCATCTGCTCGCCGTTGACGGGGTTGGTGGCAGTGACGCCCAGGTCGACGCCGGTCTTGGGGCGGTCGGTGGCCAGGCGGTCGATGTCGGAGGCCTTGCGGGTCTCCTCGCGGTAGGCCTCCAGCGCGGCGCGCTGGGCGTCGCTCACGATCTCGCCGGCCAGGTCGGCGTCGGCGGCGACGACCATGAACGTCGCGCCGTACAGCGTGTCGGGGCGGGTCGTGTAGACGGTGACCGGCTCGTCGCGGCCCTCGACCGCGAAGTCGACGTGGGCGCCCTCGGAGCGACCGATCCAGTTGCGCTGAGCGGTCACGACGCGGTTCGGCCACGAGTCGGCCACGGTGTCGAGGTCGGCCAGCAGACGCTCGGCGTAGTCGGTGATCTTGAAGTACCACTGGGTCAGGTCGCGCTTGGTGACCACGGCGCCGCAGCGCTCGCAGGCGCCGTCGACGACCTGCTCGTTGGCCAGCACGGTCTGGTCGTTGGGGCACCAGTTGACCGGGCTCTTCTTGCGGTAGGCCAGGCCCCGCTCGCGGAACTTCAGGAACAGCCACTGCGTCCAGCGGTAGTACTCGGGGTCGGAGGTGTGCAGGCGCCTCGTCCAGTCGAAGGACAGGCCGTACTTCTTCATCGAGTCGGCCTGCGTCTCGATGTTGGCGTAGGTGTAGGTCGCGGGGTGCTCGTTGTTGCGGATGGCGGCGTTCTCGGCCGGCAGCCCGAAGGAGTCCCACCCCATCGGGTTCATCACCTCGAAGCCGCGGAATCGCCAGTAGCGCGCGATCACGTCGTGCAGCGCGAACACCTCGGCGTGACCCATGTGCAGGTCGCCGCTGGGGTAGGGGAACATCGTCAGCGCGTAGCGCCCCTGCTTCTCCCCCGAGGCGACGGCGGCGTCATCGGCGCGGAACGGGTCGAGGTCGTCCCACACCTGCTGCCACTTCTGCTCGATCGCGGCGGCGTCATAGGCGTTGGGGACTTCGGCGTCGGACGGAGTGTTCGACGGGGTGCTCATCGGGGTATTCATCGGGGTGCTCATCGGGGCGTATCTCCTGCTGGGACGACTCGGGGTGCTCGGGACATGAAAAAACCCCTCGCATGGAGGGGTGGCCGCGCGATCGCTCGATGGTGAGGTGCGATCAGCGCGGCTGTCCAAGAAGCAGGGCGCGGGTGCTCATGGGGCCATGCTAGCGCGTCAGCACCGACTCGAGGAACGCCACCTGCGCCGCGACCGACTTCGTGAACGTCTCCCCCTCGTAGATGTCGAAGTGGCCGACGTCGAAGCGCTCGACCTCGACACGACCGTGCGCCTTGGCCGCGACCCGCTCGACGGCCGACGGCGGCGCGATCGTGTCGTGGGCGGCCACGACCAGCATCAGCGGCATCGTCACCTTCGAGGCCGACGCGACCGGGCGGTTGACGAGGATCGGCAGGATCCCCCGCGCGAGCATCCGGTTCTCGAACGTCGGACCCATGATGATCTCGTAGCCCGACAGCCCGTCGTGCGACGTGATGGCGGCCAGCTCGCCGGGGGCGGCCACGATCGGGATCGAGTAGTCGCGCTGGACGACGCCGCGCAAGGCGTGGGCGCTCAGGCGCAGCAGCTGCTTGATCCCGGCGTACTTGACGATCTCGACCACGGCGGCCAGCCCGTCCATCGCGGCGCCCTGCGAGATCACCGCGGCGATCCGCGGGTCGCCGGCGGCGACGGCGATCACGTGACCACCCGAGTAGGAGCTGCCCCACAGCACGACGCGATCGGGGTCGATGCCCTCGAGGCCGCGGACCTGCGAGACGACGCTGCGGTAGTCGGCGCGGTGACGTCGGTGGTCGACGCACTGGCGCGGCTCGCCGGACGACCCGCCGAAGCCGCGGTAGTCGAAGATCACCACGTCGGCGCCTGCTGCGGCGAAGCGCTCGGCGAACGGCGTGAGCCCGGCGTCCTTGGTGGCTCCGAAGCCGTGGGCCATGACGACGCACGGGCGACCCGCTGCCGTCGTCCACGCCTCGCTCTCGGCGCGGTAGTGCCACGCCGCGATCGTGTCGCCGTGGCTGGTGAGGACGAGATCGGAGCGGGTCACCCTACGATCACACCATGACTTCTGAGCCTTCTCGCACTGTGTCCGACCTGTTCCGGCTCGACGGCAAGGTCGCCGTCGTCACCGGGGCCTCCAGCGGCCTCGGCGTCGCGTTCGCCAAGAGCCTCGCCGAGGCCGGCGCCGATCTCGCGCTGGGTGCGCGCCGCGTCGACAAGCTCGCCGACACCGCCGCGCTCGTCGAGGCCGCCGGACGCCGTGCTCTCACCGTGGCCACCGACGTCGCCGACCCCGACTCCTGCACCAACCTCGTCGCCCTGGCGATGGAGGAGTTCGGCCGCGTCGACATCCTCGTCAACAACGCCGGCATCGGCACCGCGGTGCCGGCCACCCGGGAGACCCCCGAGCAGTTCCGCAACGTCATCGACGTCAACCTCAACGGGTGCTACTGGATGGCGCAGGCCTGCGGCCGCGTGATGCAGCCGGGCTCGAGCATCATCAACATCTCCTCGGTCCTCGGGCTCACCACCGCCGGGCTCCCCCAGGCCGCCTACGCCGCCTCCAAGGCCGGGCTCATCGGTCTCACCCGCGACCTCGCCCAGCAGTGGACCGGTCGCAAGGGCATCCGCGTCAACGCGATCGCCCCCGGGTTCTTCGCCTCCGAGATGACCGAGCAGTATCCCGACGGCTACCTCGATGCCATGGGGGCCCGCATCCCGATGGGCCGCAAGGGCGACCCGGCCGAGCTGGCCGCGACCATCGTGTGGCTCGCCTCGGATGCCGCCGGCTACGTCACCGGTCAGACCCTGGCCGTCGACGGCGGGATGACGATCACCTGACCTTGAAGGTCTTCACGACCTTCGCCCCGGTCTGATCGCCGACGGCGCGGACGACGTAGCGGCCGGCCTTCTTCGGCCTCGCCGTGAACGACGCCCTGCCGCTGCCCAGGGAGAGGTTCTCGGTGACCTTCATGCCGCGTCCCTTGAGCGTGACGGTGGCGGTGCGGTCACCCTTGAAGCGCGAGAGGGCCGTGCGGACCTTGCCGCCGGCCCTCGGCTTGCCCGGCCGGACCGTCACGGCGGCGTTCGCCGACGAGGTCGCGGGATCGCGTACCAGACCAAGAGCCCGCGCGATCGTCGCGTGGAGGTCGGTCTGGTCCGTCAGCCCGACGATGCCGGCGGCCTGAGGTCCGTAGCCGGCGATGCGCACCTGGGAGCCGGTGTGCTGCTGGGAGTCACCGGGCACGGAGGTCCCGTAGGTGATCGCCATCGGGGCGCCGTCCGCGGTGAGGAGCGTGACCCCCACTCCCGGAGTGACGCTGCCGACCTCGACGAGCTGCGCGGAGTGCGCGTGGTCGGCGGTGACGAAGACCGAGGTGTTGCCGTCGGCCTCGGCGAAGTCGAGGGCGACCCGCACGGCCTCGTCGAGATCGACCGTCTCGCCGATCTGGCCGCACGCGTTGGCCGCGTGGTCCTGCTTGTCGATGCTGGCGCCCTCGACCTGGAGGAAGAAGCCGTCCGGGTTCTCCAGCAGGTCGATCGCCTTGCTGGTCATGTCGGCCAGGGTCGGCTGGGTGGCCGGGCGACCTGGGTTGGTCTCGCACTCCCTCGCCGGGCGCTGGGTGCCGTCCAACGTGGCCTCCGGCCCGACGTAGCGCACGGCGAGGTTGCTCTCGGCGAACAGGCCGAGCAGGGGGGTCTTCTGGTCCGCAGCGGACACCGCCCGAAGCTCGGCCCTGGTCGAGACGACCTCGAAGCCGAGCGCGTCGGCCTGCTCGAGCACCGACCGGCCCTCGTGCACACCGGCGGTGACCTCCTCATCGAAGTATTTCGCCCCGCCACCGAGCGACACGTCCGGGCGCGTGACCAGAAGCTGCTCCGAGATCGAGCCGGGTCCACCGTTCTCGAGAGCCTCATCGGGGCACCAGGCCGTCGTGCGCTCCGGTCCCTTGCAGCCGCGCTCGGTGATGTGCGCGACCTGCGCAGCAGGAGTGGCGTCCTGGATGTCGGCGGTGGAGACGTTGCCGGTCTTGAGCCCCTCGCGCTTGGCCAGCTCGAGCAGGGTGCGTCGACTCTTGCCGTTCACGTCCACCCCGATCGCCCCGTCGAAGCTCTTCACCCCGGTGGCCCAGGCCGTGGCCGTGGCCGCAGAGTCGGGCACGTAGTCGGGCAGCCCGGTGGCTCGGTCGAGCGAGTACGTCGTGAGCTGACCCGTCAGTGGCAGGGCGTCGATGCCCGCGAACCGGCCCGCTGCTCCCTCGGCGTAGTTGCGGGCGATCGTGATCTCGGAGTCGCCCATCCCGTCACCGATCAGCAGGATCACGTTGTGCGCCTGCCCACCGACGATCGCTGAGTCGAGCGACGCGGTGCGGTCGCCGGCCAGGCGCGAGGCCGCGTCGGGGGTGGCGGTGGCCAGGCCGACGACGGCGACCGCGCCGACGAGGCCGGCGCTGCTCGCAAGTGCGATCGCGGCCGCTGAGGCCACCGTCACGCGACGACGGGTGGGGGTGGAGAGCGACATCTGGTTCCTTCGCACGAGGTGACAGGAGACGCCCCGGACCCTAGTCGACCCCGCGGACCGTCGCGGGAGGACGAGCTCAGCGGTCCCTGTAGGCCACACAGACAGAGGGACGCGGGAAGTCGTCGGTGTGCGGCCAGGTGCTCGCCTGGTTCTCGAACGTCGACCCGTCGACCTCGCCGGGGTGCTGGACGGCGAAGAACAGCGAGCGGTTCTTGTCGGCGATCAACGGGCCGCAGGCCTCGGCCCCCACCGGCATGGTGACGAACTGGAGCACCCGCCCCCGCTCGGGGCC
Organism: Nocardioides sp.; assembly: GCF_034670285.1. GTDB lineage: Bacteria > Actinomycetota > Actinomycetes > Propionibacteriales > Nocardioidaceae > Nocardioides. The sequence continues at coordinate 17,903 of NZ_JAXMNS010000006.1, forward strand.
GGCCACCGGAACCCGGAAGATGCCGTCGTTGGACCCCAGGACATTGCCGTCGGTAGAGATCCACAGGTTGCCGTCGGTGTCGAAAGTGAGGTTGTCGGGGCAGCTGATCGGACTGACCTTGCTCTTGTCGAAGCCCCCGAAGTAGGTCTCAGCCGCGGCGGGGTCGCCGCAGACGAGCAGCAGGTTCCAGGTGAACGTGGTGCGTTCGTGGTCGTCGTCAGAGGGAATCATCTCCAGCACGTAGCCGTTGCGATTGCCTGCCGCCTCGGTGAGCGGCTCCCCGAGCGAGGAGCGCACCATCGAGGAGGCCACCGGGTTCGCCTCGTCGACCGGCAGCTCGGGCTTTCCGCGGTTGGAGTTGTTCGTCAGGGCTGCGTAGACACGGCCGTTGACCAGGTTGGGCTCCACGTCCTCGGGGCGGTCCATCCGCGTCGGCGAGACCTTGTCCGCGGCCAGCCTGGTGAACAGGAGCACGTCGGCCACCGACATCCCCGGCACGTACGACGTCGTGTCGCTGGTGAGCCTGATCCACTCGCCGGTGCCGTCGTGCCGGCCGTCCTCGGACCCGTCTCCGGTGAGACGGGCGACGTACAGGGTGCCCTCGCTGAGCAACGCCTTGTTGTGCTTGCGGTGGGCGCGGGTCTGCTTCGGCTTGTACTTCTTCCTCGAGACGAACTTGTAGAGGTAGTCACCGCGCTCGTCGTCGCCCATGTAGGCGACCGCGTGCCCGGACGAGGCGATCACGATGTTGGCACCCTCGTGCTTGAAGCGGCCGAGCATCGTGTGCTTCACCGGCGTCACGTTCGGCTCCATCGGGTCGAGCTCGACGATCCAGCCGAAACGGTGGGCCTCGTGCGGGTCCAGCGAGAGGTCGAAGCGGGCATCGACCTCGCTCCAGCCTCGACCCTTGCCGGTGATGCCGTAGCGCGCGTACTCGGCGGAGTAGCGCTCGTCCAGGCCTGCGGAGGCGTCGAAGTACTGGTTGAAGTTCTCCTCGCCCGAGAGCACCGTGCCCCACGGCGTCATGCCCCCCGCGCAGTTGTTCAGCGTGCCTCGAACCCACGACCCGGCGGGGTCGGCGACGGTCCGCAACCGCTCGTCACCGGCCGCCGGGCCGTCGAGCCGGAAGAGGCTGTCGATGTGGACCCGCCGGTTCTGGGGGCACGAGGCGAGGTCCTTGACCTGCCGCCACGAGCCGGGCGCCGATCCGCGACGGATCCTGACGACCGACATCCCGTGGTTGCTCATCGCGATCGCCTTGATCTCGGCGTCGGTGTAGGTGTCGGCGGGGAACATCAGGTCCTCGTCGGTGTACTCGTGGTTGACGACCAGCAGGGCGTGGTCGCCCCGGAGCGGAAGCATCCCGACGTAGTCGCAGTTGTAGCCGAACTGTTGACGAGCCGCCTCCGGCGTCTGCGGGCGGACGTCGAACCGCGGCGCACCCGGCACCACCCGGTCGCCCCAGCTGATGATCACGTCGCTGGTGTAGCCGGGCGCCGTCACGACGGCGTCGCGGGTGTTGGGCGCAACCGGTCGAAAGTCGGCGCGAGCGAGGTTGGCGCGAGCGGCACGGGCCGCACGTGCCGCGGGGGTGCCCGGACGGGTCGAGGTGGCAGCGGTTGCGGGTGCCGTGAGCCCCAGCACCATCGCGCCCGCGCCAGCAGCGGCTCCGGTGAGGACGCTGCGGCGAGCGATGGCCTTGGCGATCTCGTCCTGCACGTGCCCGTTCTCGCTGCGGTTGGGCTCGGGGTGGTCGCACGCGTTGCCACAGCGGAAGAAGCAGGTCATGTTGCTGCGCGACCCGTGCGGGCCGGTGCGGTCAAGGGGCGTCAGCGGGAGAAGTCGGCGCTCGACTGGCGGCTGCGAGATCGTCATGCCGCGCACGCTAGAAAGTCTCGGCGAGTCCGGGGCGACCATCAGGTGAACGCCAGCCAGCCCCCTGTCGACCGGCTGGGGGCGGCACGGCCGTCAACGGCGCCAACGCGCACGTGCGTGCGCGAGCGCCACTGCGTCGGCATACCCGAGACGCGCCGCGACCGCCGCCACCGGCATCGTGACCCGGCCGTCCAGCAGCGTGGCCGCCAGCGCCGAGCGCACCTCGTCGAGCAGCTCCTGGTAGCCGACGCCTTCGTCGCGCAGACGGCGGCGCAGCGTGCGCTCGCTCACCGCCAGGGCGGCTGCCACGTCGACCATCGGAGCGCCGCGCCCCAGCTGCTGCACGATCAGCACGCGCACCGCCTGTGCCAAGCCCGAGCGTGCGCGGCGGGTGTCGACCGTGTCGGTGCACACCTGAGCCGCGAGGGCGAGCCGCTGCGCGCTGCGCTCGGGGAGCGGTCGCTCCAGCTGGTCGGTCCCGAACCGGATCGTCGCCGCCTCGCGACCCGTCGTCCAGACGAGCGTTGCGCCGACCCCGCCGGGCACGAGGCTCTCCAGCACCCGGTGCACCGCGACGGCGTCACGCTCCACGAGGAAGCGTCGTACGTCGACGGGCAGGGCTGCGCCGTCGATGCTGATGGTCACCACGTCGGCGTCCGCCGTCGCGCGCGGCAGGGCGAAGGCGTTGCTGAGCTCGATGAAGCGCACGGCGAACACCATCGCGTCGAGCACCGAACGGCTGGCGAGCAACGCGTAGCCGAAGGCGCCGAAGGTGGCGGCGTCGTAGCGTTCGCCCACCGCGGCGCCGACCTCGCCGAGCGCCCGGTGGAGGGTCCGCACGACGCGCAGCTCCTGGGCCGCGGTCACCTCGTCCCCCGCGCTCTCGAGCCGGACGACGTCGGCGGCGCGCAGCCCGGTGCCGACCAGCGCTCGTTGCGGCGTCAGGCCGGCATCCACCGCGAAGTCGAGCAGCACCCGGAGCCCGGTCGGCGACCGGGGGAAGTCCCAGCCCTCCGCGGCGGGCTCGAGCACGATCGACGACATGTCCGGAATTATCAACTGGCCTCGTGCCGCGCGCCACCACGGGCCCGCGCAGCGCCCTAGCCTCGCTGCATGAGCACCCACACCTCGCCACGCGTCGTCATCATCGGAGCCGGCTTCGGCGGACTCGGCGCGGCTCGGGCCCTCAAGGAGCAGGGCATCACCGACATCACGGTGCTCGAGCTCGCCGACGGCGTCGGCGGGGTGTGGCGCGACAACACCTACCCCGACGCAGCGTGCGACGTGCCCTCGCCGCTCTACTCCTGGTCCTGGGCGATCAACCCCGCGTGGGGACGGCGCTACTCCAAGCAGCCTGAGATCCTCGCCTACCTGCGCCAGGCCGCTGAGCGCGAGGGCCTCACCGACCTCGTCGTCACCGGTGCGGCCGTCGTCTCCTGCGTGCTCTCGCCGGACGACCAGACCACCTGGACCGTGACCACGGCCGACGGGACGGCGTACGAGGCGGACCTCGTGGTCTCCGCCGTCGGACAGCTCTCCAACCCGGTGATCCCCTCGTTCCCGGGCGCGGACACGTTCGTCGGCCCCGCCTTCCACTCCGCCCAGTGGCGGCATGACGTCGACCTGTCGGGCAAGCGCGTCGCGGTGATCGGCACCGGCGCCAGCGCCATCCAGTTCGTGCCCGGCATCGTCGACGACGTGAGCGCGATGACGGTCTTCCAGCGCTCGGCGCCGTACGTCGTCCCCAAGCCCGACCAGGCCTACCAGGGTCGGCACCACCGCGCGTTCGAGAAGTGGCCCCGCCTGCTCGACGTCGAGCGGGGCGTGACGTTCCGGCTCACCGAGCTGCTCAACGCAGCCCTCGGCGGTCAGGTGAAGTGGTCCAAGGCGTTGCTCGCCACCGTCGGCGCCGCGTGGAAGCTGCACCTGCGTCGCCAGGTCAAGGACGCGAGCCTGCGAGCCAAGCTCGTGCCCGACTACGACATCGGCTGCAAGCGCATCCTGTTCTCCAACGACTGGTATCCCGCGATCGCACGTGAGCACGTCGACGTGGTGACCGAGCGGGTGGCTGCCGTCGAGCCGAACGGCGTGCGTGACGCCGCCGGCGTCCTGCACGAGGCCGACGTCCTGATCTGGGGCACCGGCTTCGCCGCCACCGCCTTCCTCGCCGACGTCGCCGTGACCGGGCAGGACGGCGCCGACCTGCACGACGCCTGGGCGGACGGGGCCCGGGCCCACCTCGGCATGGCCGTGCCCGGCTTCCCCAACTTCTTCGCGATCTACGGGCCCAACACCAACCTCGGTGGCAGCTCGATCATCAACATGATGGAGGCCCAGGCCGCCTACGTCGCCCAGGTCGCGCGCCGTCTGGCCGACTCCGACGCCCGCCGCGTCGAGGTGCGCGCCGACGTCTACGACGCCTACGACGCCGAGATGCAGACGCGCTTGTCGAGCACCGCCTGGACCGGCTGCGAGAGCTGGTACGTCGACGGCCCGCGCATCACCACAAACTGGCCCGGCAAGGTCAGCGAGTACCAGCAGCGCACCGCCACCGTCGACTGGTCAGAGCTCACGCTGACCTGAGCCGGGCCGCCCCCGGCTCAACGAGCCGGGCGCTTGACGCCCTTCAGGGGTGCGGCGGCAGTCGGGTCCTCGGGCCAGGAGTGCTTGGGGTAGCGCCCCCGCAGGTCGGCGCGCATGCCCGGGTAGCCGGTGGTCCAGAACGACGCCAGGTCGGCTGTGACCGCGGCGGGGCGACCGGCCGGCGAGAGCAGGTGCAGCAGCACCGGCACCCGGCCGTCGGCCAGCCGCGGCGTGCTGGTGGCGCCGTACATCTCCTGGACGCGGACGGCGAGCACCGGTTGGTCGGGGGCGTAGTCGAGGCGCACCGTGCTGCCGCTCGGCACGCTCAGCCGCTCCGGGGCGAGCTCGTCGAGGCGGCCGGCCTCGGGCCAGGGCAGCAGTCGTCGCAGACCGGCAAGGACGTCGATTCGCGTGAGGTCGCGCGTGGTGCGCACCCGCGCGAGGTCCTGACCGAGCCAGGTGTCGATGGAGGCCAGCAGGGCCTCGTCACCGACGTCGGGCCACGGGTCGCCCAGGCTGCGGTGCAGGAAGGCAAGGCGCTCGCGCAGCGCGGTCGCGGCCTCGCTCCAGCGGAGCACGTCGAGGCCCTCGCGTGACAGGCCCTCTCGGACGGCGTCGGCGACGAGCGTCGGATCGGGATCGGTCAGCGCGACGCTGCCCAGCTCGATCGCGCCCAGTCGCGTGATCCGACGGGCCACGATGCGTCCCTCGCCCCAGCGGACCTCCTCGGCCTCCTCCCACCGGCTGGCCGCGGCCTCGAGGGCCAACGACTCCTCCAACGGCGCCGCGGAGCGCACGAGGGCGTCACGAGCCCTGGGCGAACGGTCGACGTCGGCGACCGCCAGCCAGCCGAGCCCGGTCAGTCCCCCCTCTCCGCGCGGCAGCACTGCGCCGGTGCCCGAGGTCATCAGGTAGGCCGAGGAGTCGGACCGGCGGCGTGCGATCCGGTCGGGGTGAGCCAGCGCCACGACGGTGCCGGCGGCCAGGTCGTCGCCGAGCCCGTTCTCCCCGGTCAGCGCCCGGAGGTCCTCGGGGAGCGAGCCGAGGAGCCGCTTGACCGCCAGCGACCAGGCGCCCGAGGCCGGCCCTCCTCGGCGGAGTGCGCGCAGCGCTGCGACCAGGTCTCCCCCGGGTGCCCGGACGTCCTCGCCCAGCAGAGCGACGACCTCCGCAGCGCGGCGGGACCCCACGAGCCTCGCGCCGTCGAGCAGCGCCCGGGCCAGGCGCGGGTCGGTGCCGAGCCGGGCGGCCGCCGTACCCGACGCGGTGACCTCCCCCGCCGGACCCAGCAGGCCGAGGTCGACCAGGGTGGTGCGGGCAGCCTCCATCGCCGCCACCGGCGGCGCGTCGAGCAGCGCCAACCCGGTCCCGTCCGGGCTCCCCCAGAGCGCCAGCTCGAGGGCAAAGCTCGTCAGGTCGGCGGTGGCGATCTCGGGCTCGGGGTGAGCCGCGAGGTGCGCGTGCTCGGCCTGCGACCAGCAGCGGTAGACGGTGCCGGGCCCCTCGCGACCGGCGCGACCCGCGCGCTGCGTGGCGGCCGCCTTGCTCACTCGCACCGTGACCAGGCCGGCGAGCCCGCGGCGGTGGTCGGTGCGCGGCTCCCGGGACAGCCCGGCGTCCACGACGCTGCGGACCCCCGGCACGGTCAACGACGACTCCGCCACGGCGGTCGACACGACGACCCGGCGCCGTACGCCTTCGGTGAGCGCGAGATCCTGGGCCGAGGTCGGGAGGCGACCGTGCAGCGGTCGGACGTCGACGTCCGCCCCACCGGGACCGCTCAGACCACTGAGACCACCAAGACGGCGGGCGACCTCGTCGACCTCACGCGCGCCCGGCACGAAGACGAGCACATCGCCCGCCTGCTCGCTCAGGGCTTGCCGCGTCGTGGCCGCGACGTGGTCGAGATGATGTTGCGGGCCGTGTCGGTAGATCAGGCGGCGGTCGAATAGCTTTCGGGCTTAGCCGCCTTGGCCGCATCCGCTGCCTTGAGCACAACACA
>NZ_JAXMNS010000007.1:0-23678 GCF_034670285.1 Nocardioides sp.
CGGGACGCTGCGGCCCGCGGCGCCGTAGCCGACGACGCGGCGTCCGGCGGAGCGCTCGTCCTCCAGCCACGTGCGCAGCGCGGTGCTCGCCGTGTCGGCGCCGCGCTGGAGCGTGAAGAGACCGGCCGCCTCGGTGGCGCCCGACGCCTCCTCGGCCGCCAGCAGCCGAGCAACCTCGACGTCGGGGCGGGGGTCAGCCGTCGCGACGACGGCGAGGGTGCCCGCGTCGAAGTCGAAGCGTCGCGCCCGGTGGACGCCCCAGCCGCGGGCCCGTAGCGCGTCGTCCAGGGCCGGCAGGGACCAGTAGGCGAAGTGCCCGTGTCTTAGCTCGGAGAACTGCCCGGTGGCCACGACGCTCGCCAGCGTGTGCAGCTGGAGCACGAGCGAGCCACCGGGGGCGACCTGAGCGAGCCGCTCGCTCAGGGCGGCCTCCTGATCGGGCTCGTGCAGCAGTCCGTAGATGTCCAGCACCACGTGGGCCGGCTCGGCACCGTCCGTGGCGACGGGGACGGCGCCGCGCGCAGACAGCAGTCCGTCCAGGGGATGGCCGTGCGGACTGCCGAACTCGACGACGCGGTCTCCCGAGCGCAGGAGGCCCTGCTCGACCGCGAAGTCGAGGGTGGCCTCGCCCTGGGCGAGCATGGCCTGCGACTCCACGACCACTGTCTGCTCCTCGACCGTGCCGGGGTCCTCCATGAGCTGAGCGAGGCGGCACGAGGCACACAGCCACATGCGCAGCGGGTGCTGCGGGTCGTGCTCGGGGCCGGTGTCGGCGGAGGGGAAGGTCTCGGCGGAGGGTTGGTGGCCGAGGTCGAGCACCACCGCGCCCTCGGCTGAGCCGCAGTGGCGGCAGCGCATCGCTGTGGTGGGGTCGACAGGGGAGGACGTCACCCAGCGCAGGCTAGCGGCGCGCGGCGTAGACCCGTCGTACGACGTCCTCGACGTCGGGCTCCTCCACCGCGAGGTCGAGCACCTCGACCTGTTCCGAGACCGCGCCGAGCACCTTCGCAGCCGTGGTGACGTCGGGATCGAAGGCGAGTCGGTGGCGCAGTCCGCCGCCCTCGCTGCCGAGGTGGCGGGTGTGCGGCACGTCCTGGAGGTCGACGACGGACTCGGCGAGGTCGACGACGAGCACCCGCTGGGCGCCGACCGTGCGGGAGAGCCCGGCAAGGGTGCCGTCCCACACCAGTCGGCCGCGGTCGACGAGGAGCACGCGGTCGCAGAGCCGCTCGACGTCACCCATGTCGTGCGTCGTGAGGAGCAACGTCGTGCCGTGCGTGCGCCGCTCGGCCACCAGGAACTCGCGCAGTCGCTGCTTGGAGAGCACGTCGAGCCCGATGGTCGGCTCGTCGAGGATCACCAGCCGAGGGGAGTGGAGCAGGGCTGCGGCCACCTCGGCCCGCATCCGCTGGCCGAGCGAGAGCTGGCGCACCGGGGTGGAGAGGAACTCGGCCAGCTCGAGCTGGGTGACCAGCTCGTCGGTGCGAGCTCGTTCGGCGGCGGTGGAGAGACCGTGGATCGCGGCCAGGATGCTGAACGACTCGCGCACCGGGAGGTCCCACCACAGCTGGGTGCGCTGGCCGAACACGACGCCTACCTGGCGTGCGAGGTCACGGCGGTCGGCGAGCGGACGGAGCCCACACGTGGTCACCTCGCCGCGGGTGGGCATCAGGATGCCGGTGAGCATCTTGATGGTCGTCGACTTCCCCGCGCCGTTGGCGCCGATGTAGCCCACCGCCTCGCCCGCCCGGACGCTGATCGTGAGGTCGTCGACCGCCGTAAGGGTGCGACGACGCAGGCCGTCGCGGACCTTGAAGTCACGGCCCAGGGCGCTGGTCTCGATGATCGGGGTCTCGGTGCTCGTGGTGTGGGCGTTCATCCGCCGCCTCCTTGGTAGTGCCGGACGCCGACGCGCCAGGCGAGCAGGGCCAGGGCCCAGGTGAAGACCGCCGCCAGGGGCGCGCACCAGCCCAGCCAGGACGGCATCAGGTCGGTGCCTGGCAGCCCGAGCAGGGTCACGGCCGGCAGGTAGGCGGTGAAGGCCATCGGGAAGAAGAAGCCGAACAGCACCTTGAGGGGTCGGTTCCACACGCTCGCGGGCTGACTGGCGGCGTACCGACCGCCGTACACGAAGGCGTTGGTGGCCTCGGCGCCGTCGATGAGGAAGAACTGCGCCCCCGCCGCCCACACGAACATGGCGGCGAAGGTGACGGTGCCGCTGACGACGGAGATCAGGACCAGCGCCACCGCAGCGAACGACCAGTCGATGTCGGCCAGCACCAGTCCGGTGATCAGCGCGACCAGACCGACGAGTGCGCGGGCCAGCCGGCGCAGCGAGATGTCGGAGGTGATCAGCTGGAGCAGGAGCGGCTGCGGGCGCAGGTAGAACACGTCGAGCGTGCCCGCGCGCAGGTAGGTCGGGAGGTTGTCGCAGTGGCCGAAGGCCAGGTCGGCCAGGGAGAAAGCGAGGTCGGCCAGGCCGAAGACGATGAGGATCTGCACGAAGTCGAGCCCGCCGAGGCGGTCGACGTTGAAGAACAGCACGGCGATCTCGGCCAGCTCGATGATCCCGACCAGCAGGGCGCTGAAGACGTCGACGACGAAGTTGGCCCGGTAGGAGCGCTGGGAACGGATGCGCGACGAGAGCACGGCGCGGTAGGGCCTTACGACTGCGTCGAGGTCAGCCACCCTGCACCTCCAGGGTGCGCCGACCCGCGCGGGTCATCAGGTGCCCGACGAGGGCAGCGAGGGTGAGCCACATCAGCTGGAGGCCGATGAGCCCGAGGGCGTCGAGGCCCGTGACACGTCCGGAGAGGACGTCGACGGGATACATGAGCATCGCGGGGAAGGGGGTGCACTCCGCGGCGATCCGCAGCGCGTCGGGAAAGAGGTCGATGGGCACGTAGAGACCGGCGAAGAAGCCGGACACGACCATGTAGAGGACCTGGAGCCCGCGAGTCTCGACGAGCCAGAACCCGGCGGCAGCGACGAGGTAGGCCGTGGTGGCCGAGACGACGATGCCGAGCAGCAGGCTCACCGCGCCGAGCAGGTAGCCCGAGGCCGCCGAGGGCACGTTCATCCCGACGACGAAGATCCCGATGCTCACGGTCGGCAGCCCGCGGGGGATCAGGGCGAAGATCGCCTGTCCCACCTCGGTCGCGATGCTCGCGGCCTGGATGTTCAGCGGCCGCAGGAAGTCGACCACGATCCCGCCGTCCTTGATGCGGCCCGCGATGTCGGTGCGGCCGTTGAGGTTGACCGAGCCGAGCATGGCCTGCGAGATCCAGATGTAGGCGCTGATCGCGCCGATGTCGTAGCCGTTGAGCTCACCGCCGGCAGCACGCACCGTGGCGAAGAGGATCGCGACCTTGAGGAGACCGAACGTCGTGTTGGCCACGAACCCGCCGAAGGCGGCGAGCCGGTAGGTCGACTGGCGACGGAAGCCCGCCACGACGAGCCGGCGGTAGGTGCGCCCGGTGGTGAGGAGGGAGGTGGGCACCGCGAGACCTTACGTCCTGGAGGGAAGGTGCTGAAATGTTGCTCGATGTCGTGTATCTTGACGTCAAGAGATATTGCGAAGCGCCTGGTAGGCACGGACCACGATGATTAGGCCCGCCTTACTACCGCAGTCGCCAGTGGCGGCGGCAAGATGGCCTTGAGCTTTACGCAGACCCATACGACGAGGAGACGACTGATGGCCAGTCAGGACAGCTTCGGTGCCAAGGGCACCTTGGACGTGGACGGGAAGGCCTACGAGATCTTCCGACTCGACGCCGTGAGCGGCGAGGGGCTCGACGTCGCGTCGCTGCCCTTCAGCCTGAAGGTGCTGCTGGAGAACCTCCTGCGCACCGAGGACGGCGCCGACATCACCGCCGACGACATCAAGGCGATTGCCGGCTGGGACGCGGACGCGGACCCCAGCAAGGAGATCCAGTTCACGCCGGCGCGCGTGATCATGCAGGACTTCACCGGCGTGCCGTGCGTCGTCGACCTCGCCACCATGCGTGAGGCGATGGCCGACCTCGGCGGAGACCCCGCCAAGATCAACCCGCTCGCCCCGGCCGAGATGGTCATCGACCACTCCGTCATCGCCGACGTCTTCGGCACCGCCGGCGCGTTCGAGCGCAACGTCGAGATCGAGTACGAGCGCAACCGCGAGCGCTACCAGTTCCTGCGCTGGGGCCAGGGCGCCTTCGACGACTTCAAGGTCGTCCCCCCGGGCACCGGCATCGTGCACCAGGTCAACATCGAGCACCTCGCCCGCACGATCTTCACCCGTGAGGTGGATGGCGTGCTTCAGGCCTACCCCGACACCTGCGTCGGCACCGACTCCCACACCACGATGGTCAACGGCATCGGCGTGGTCGGCTGGGGCGTCGGCGGCATCGAGGCCGAGGCCGCGATGCTCGGCCAGCCCGTCTCCATGCTCATCCCGCGCGTGGTCGGCTTCAAGCTCAACGGCGACCTGCCCGAGGGTGCCACCGCCACCGACCTGGTGCTCACGATCACCGAGATGCTGCGCAAGCACGGCGTCGTCGGCAAGTTCGTCGAGTTCTACGGCCCCGGCGTCTCCGCGCTGCCGCTGGCCAACCGCGCCACCATCGGCAACATGAGCCCCGAGTTCGGCTCCACGATCGCGGTCTTCCCGATCGACGAGCAGACCATCGACTACCTCAAGCTCACCGGCCGCTCGGCCGAGCAGCTCGCGCTCGTCGAGGCCTACGCCAAGGAGCAGGGCCTCTGGCACGACCCGTCCGCCGAGCCGCGCTACTCCGAGCAGCTCGAGCTCGACGTCTCCACCGTCGTCCCGAGCCTGGCCGGCCCCAAGCGGCCCCAGGACCGCGTCGAGGTCACCAACGCCGGCCCGGCGTTCGTCGAGGCGCTCAAGGACTACACCGACGCGCCCGAGAAGACGATCGACTTCGAGATCGACGGCCAGCCGGTGACCATCGGTCACGGTGCCGTCACCATCGCGGCGATCACCTCGTGCACCAACACGTCCAACCCGTCGGTGATGATCGGTGCCGCCCTGCTGGCCAAGAAGGCCGTCGAGAAGGGCCTCGAGCGCAAGCCGTGGGTCAAGACGACGCTCGCGCCCGGCTCCAAGGTGGTCTCCGACTACTACGAGAAGTCCGGCCTCACGCCGTACCTCGACAAGCTCGGCTTCAACCTCGTCGGCTACGGCTGCACGACCTGCATCGGTAACTCCGGTCCGCTCATCCCCGAGGTCTCCGCGGCCGTCAACGAGGGCTACCTCGCCGTCGTCTCGGTGCTCTCGGGCAACCGCAACTTCGAGGGCCGCATCAACCCCGACGTGAAGATGAACTACCTGGCCTCCCCGCCGCTGGTGGTCGCCTACGCGCTGGCCGGCTCGATGGACCTTGACCTGTTCAACGACCCGCTGGGCCAGGACACCGACGGCAACGACGTCTTCATGAAGGACATCTGGCCCTCGGCCGCCGACATCGAGGAGGTCGTCGCCTCGGCGATCACCTCCGACATGTTCGACGACGGCTACTCCGACGTCTTCGCGGGCGACGAGCAGTGGCGCTCGCTGCCCACCCCCGAGGGCAAGACCTTCGAGTGGGACTCCGAGTCGACCTACGTCCGCAAGCCCCCGTACTTCGACGGCATGCCCGCCGAGCCGGAGCCGGTCACCGACATCGAGGGCGCCCGCGTGCTCCTCAAGCTCGGCGACTCGGTCACCACCGACCACATCAGCCCGGCCGGTGCGATCAAGAAGGACAGCCCCGCGGGCAAGTACCTCGCCGAGAACGGCGTGGGCCAGCGTGACTTCAACTCCTACGGCTCGCGCCGAGGCAACCACGAGGTCATGATCCGCGGCACGTTCGCCAACATCCGGCTGCGCAACCAGCTGGCCGAGGGCACCGAGGGCGGCTGGACCCGCGACTTCACGCAGTCCGACGCCCCCGTCACCTCGATCTACGACGCCTCGGAGGCCTACGCCGCCGCGGGCACGCCGCTGGTCGTCCTGTGCGGCAAGGAGTACGGCTCCGGCTCCTCGCGTGACTGGGCTGCCAAGGGCACCGCGCTCCTGGGCGTGAAGGCTGTCATCGCCGAGAGCTATGAGCGCATCCACCGCTCCAACCTCATCGGCATGGGCGTCATCCCGCTGCAGTTCCCGGCCGGCCAGAACGCCGACTCGCTGGGCCTGACGGGCACCGAGACGTTCGCCATCTCGGGCATCACCGCCCTCAACGACGGCACCACGCCGTCGACGGTCAAGGTCGTCGCCACCGGCGACTCCGGGACCACCGAGTTCGACGCGGTCGTCCGCATCGACACCCCCGGTGAGGCCAACTACTACCGCAACGGCGGCATCATGCAGTACGTCCTGCGCAACCTGCTCAAGGCCTGATCCTCACCAGATCGGTCTGCTGAAGGCCCGCTCCGACCTCGGTCGGGGCGGGCCTTCGTCGCACTTTCGAAAAGGCGGCGTCGGGACCCCTCCAGCAGGCTTGGTAGGGGCGTGTGGAGGGGTAGAGAACCCCTGATCCAGATCGAGGACCTTCATGACGACGCTCAAGCAACGGCTCGACCAGCTCGCCGAGGACGCTCCCGACGGCTCGGCCTCGCAGACGCCCGAGGGTGACCTCTGGCGTCGCGGCAAGCGCCTGCAGCGGCGGCAAGGCGTCGTGACGGCCTCCTTCGTCGCCGCGCTCGTGATCGGCATCGGGGCGCTCTCCTCGCTGGTCATGGACGCGCGCAGCTACTCGGTGCCCGTGGCCGACAACGACACCGAGGTAGCGCTGGGGCTGCCGAGCCGGCTCTATGTGCCGAGCCCTTGGACCCCGAGCACCGACGAGACCGGACCGATCGGACCGCTGGTGGCGTTGGTCAGTGCCTACCGGCGCGCGACGACGTGGGGCGGTGAGGCGCAGGCGTTCGCCGGCGTCTCAGCCGCCGGCGGCTATGCCTTCCTGACCCTGGAGGACCTCGCTGACACCGAGCAGCCGGAGACTCCAGTGGCGCCCTCTCCTGATGGGCGGTGGCTGGCGTACTACCTCACCGGAGCAACCGCGTCGGACCCCTACGTCTCGGAAGGGGACCCGGTCGTCGGGGTGGCGCTCTACGACTCCGTCACCGGCGAGACGAAGCGAACGGTCCTCGAGACCGATCACGGACTCCACGTCGACGACCTCACGTGGGTCGGTGACACCCTCCTCGCCGAGTACGGTCAGATCACCGAGTTCAGCTCGACACCTGAGAGCTCGGGCTTGTCGGCAGACATCGTGGGCTTCCTGCGCTGGGACACATCGGACGGCGCGCTGGAGCCAGCTGTGCCGTACAAGGTCTTCCCGAACTTCTACGAGAGCTCGCCCGGCCCCGACGGCACTCTCGTCGTGAAGCGCGGACGGTGCGCGTTCGACCTCCTGTCCGCTGACGGATCGATCGAGCCCCTGAGTCGCCTCGACGTGCTGTGCGAGGGCCCCGTGCACCTCAGCCCCGATGGTCAGCGCGTGGTGACGACTGAGGACGTGGACGGCGCGGGGAGGTCAACGGGGCGTCCCGGCCCGATGGTGGTGGCCGACGTCAGCGGGCCGGATGAGGGGGTCATCCGCGTGCTCGACGAGAAGCCGGACGCCGGGGTGATCGGGTGGGCTGACGACACCCATCTGATCGTGCAGGAGTATGACGAGACTGATCAGTCCCGACGCTACGTGTCCCTGGACGTCGACACGGGGGAGCGCGTCGAGGTCATGGAACAGCCGCGTGGTTTCCTCGAGTACCCCGTCTTGATCGCCAGCGACGCTCTCACCGGTCCGGGGTTCGCAGCGCCCGAGCCCGACTTCCCCTCCAACCCCCGCTACGCCTGGGCTCTCGGCGGGGCGCTCGTCGTCCTGCTCGGTGGCAACTTCTTGTGGAGGCACCGTGTCCGGCGCTGAGGTCGAGCGGGTCGGCTTCGACGACTTCGTGCGCGCGCGCCGCGGAGCGCTGCTGCGGACGGCGTACCTGTTGACCGGCGAGCACGCCGATGCCGAGGACCTCGTGCAGTCCGCGCTGATCAAGTCGGTGCCGCACTGGCGCAAGATCTCCGACAATCCCGAGCCGTATGTGCGGCGCATCCTCGCCCGCGAGAGCGTGTCGCGCTGGCGCCGTCGACGCTGGCGTGAGGTCAGCAGCGACGTGCTGCCCGAGCCGGCTCTGCATGATCCCGATGTCGCGGCGCGTGAAGACCTGCGGCGTGCCCTGGCCGGACTCGCACCGCGCCAGCGGGCCGTGATCGTGCTGCGCTACTTCGAGGACCTGTCCGAGGCCGAGACCGCCGAGGCTCTCCACATCGGCGTCGGCACGGTGAAGTCGCAGACCCGAGATGCGCTTCGTGTGCTGCGCACCCGGATGCCCACGCTCGAGGTCGACCTCCTGCCGACCGCTCGGTGAGGCGTCTGGATCCTCGCCGCCGAAGCGACCACCATGTGCGGGTGACCCCCCGTGTGCTGGCTGCCCTCGTGACTGCGCTGATGATCCTGGCAGCGGGGTGCAGCGACGACGAGCCGGCCGCGGAGCCCGTGTCCACCGCCTCTCCGGTTCCCGAGACGCCCACACCGACGCCGGTGCCGACCGTGACGCCCACGCCCACGCCCGAGCCCGAGTCAACCGAGACTGCCGCCCCGACCTCGAGCCCGTCTCCACAGCCCACCGCGCAGCCCGCGCCCGAGCCGACGCCGGCCGCCACCCCCACGCCGTACGACGGCCCGCCGCGCACCTACGCCGAGGCCGAGGCGCTCTTCCCCGCCGGGGCACCGCGGCAGGAGCTCAGCCGCTTCGCCTCGCCCAACGGCAACCTCTACTGCGTGCTCGACTCGCCCTACCTCCCGCCGGCGTGCGAGCTGGGCAGGGGCGCGATCCCGGACGCCGGGGCGTGCCCGGACGACGGCCCGTCGCAGAACGTCGGACGTATCGAGTTCGAGGCGAGTGGGCCGCAGGCGATCTGCAACAGCGACACGATCCGCGAGCCCGACGCCCCGACCCTCGGCTTCTCCGGGATCGCGACGTGGCCCGACACCACGGTGACGTGCGTCCTCAAGAGCTTTGGCATCACGTGCATCGACCCGGCCAGCGGTCGCGGCTACTTCTTGGGCAAGGGCCGCTACCAGCTCTTCTGAAGCAGTGGTGCGCGGCAGCGCGCTGGGGAGGGCGACGGATACGGTGGTCGCATGATCGTTGCCTTCAGCATCAGCCCGTCGTCCGGAGACAACGACGGAGGAGTCGCCGAGGCAGTCGCGGCCGCCGTGCGGGTCGTCCGCGAGTCCGGGCTGCCCCACGAGACCAACTCGATGTTCACCAACATCGAAGGGGAGTGGGACGAGGTCATGGACGTCGTGAAGCGGGCGGTCGATGTCGTGGCCGAGGTGTCGCCGCGGGTCGGACTCGTCCTGAAGGCCGACATCCGGCCGGGGCGCACCGGCGAGATGACCGCCAAGCTCGAGCGCCTCGAGCGTGCGCTCGAGTCCGACTGAGCGATGAGCCTGCCGCCGCCTCCGGGCCCGCCGCTGCCCGGACCCCCGCCACCCCCTCCGGCACAGTGGCCACCGCCTCCACCGCCTCCTCCGCCTCACCCGCTGCAGCCGCCGACGCCGCCCGCGCGAGCGCGCAGGTCACGGCTCCCGCTGCTGCTCGCCGTCCTGGCAGCGGTGGTGCTCCTGGGCGCAGGGCTCGCGCTCCCGCAGGTGCTGGATCGCACCGAGCCGGCGCCGCCCGACCTCAGCGAGGTCGTCACCTTCACCTCGCTGCGCAGCGACCACGTCACCGAGACGGTCGACGACTACGAGTCGCAGCCCCCTGCTGGGGGCAAGCACTTCGCGGTGTGGCTCGACTGCGGTGTCTACGACGATCCGGTGCGTGACGAGTTCATCGTCCACGACCTCGAGCACGGCACGTTCTGGTTCGCCTACGACCCCGAGGCCCTCGATTCCGCGGAGGTCGAGTCTCTCGCCGACCAGCTCCCGCAGAACGGCGTGATGACGCCCTACCCAGGCCTGGACGCACCCGTGGTCGTGACCGTCTGGGAGGCGCAGCTCGCGCTGGCCGGGGCCGACGACCCGCGGCTGCCGCTCTTCCTCGAGGCGTACGCCGACGGCGTCACCGCGCCGGAACCGTTCGCGTCGTGCGCCGGGGGAGCCACACCCGAGGAGATCGCCGACCTGGCGCTCCCGACCGACGTCCAGGAGAGCTGACCCGTGCACTCAGAGATTCGCAGCTATCGGACCGGCGACCAGGAGGTCGTGCTCGACCTCACGGCTGACGCCGCCGATGTCGTCGCAGGCAGCGGCGATGGCCTGCTCCAGGTCTTCGTGCCCCACGCCACGGCCGGCATCGCCATCCTCGAGACCGGGGCCGGCTCCGACGACGACCTGCTCGCCGCCCTGCGCGACCTGCTGCCTGCCGACGACCGGTGGCTGCACCGCCACGGCAGCCCCGGTCACGGCCGGTCCCACGTCATGCCGGCGCTGATCCCGCCGTACGCGAGCGTGCCGGTGCTCGGCGGCCGCCTGGCGCTCGGCACCTGGCAGAGCATCTGCCTGGTCGACCTCAACGTCGACAACCCGGTGCGTGACGTGCGCTTCAGCTTCCTGGCCTAGACAGCCCGCTCGAACGGGTGTTCGACTAGGGTCGACTCCATGAGCCGCCTCGTCGCCCCGCCCGGTTGGCCCGCGGCTGTCCGCCCTCCGGATGCTCCGCGCTGGGAGGTGACGGCCGAGTCCTGGCTGCTCGACCTGTGCCCGCCGGAGTACCGCACCTACCCGACGCTGCGCCGTCACGTCGTCGTCCTGGCCCGGTTCGCCCTGCTGCACGTCGAGGCCTGCCAGGCCGCGTGTCGCCGTGGCCTGAGCGAGGCCCGCTCCGAGCTGCGCGACGTCGCGCCGTCCGACGTGATCGAGGCGGCCGTCGAGACCTGGCTGAGCGAGGACTCCCGCCTGTCCGCCGTACGGCGTGAGGTCGGGCTCGTCGAGGACGCCCTGCGCGGCACGCGCTACCGCGCGCGGCTCTAGACGGGCCGCCCGTTAGGTTGAGCGGATGCACCACTTCGCCTCCGCCACGCTGGTAGATCGGCGTGGCTGGATCCTCCTGCAGGAGCGCGACGAGCACCCCCGGATCGACCCCGAGAAGTGGGGCTTCCCCGGAGGCGGTGTCGAGGACGGCGAGACCTACGAGGTCGCCGCCTACCGAGAGCTGGCCGAGGAGACCGGGGTCGCGCTGGACGGCGGGCTCGAGCGCTTCGGACGTTTCCAGTTCTTCAGCTCCGCCTGCGGTGAGGACGACGAGTTCGAGCTCTTCGCCGCAGCCACCGACCGCACCGAGGTCGAGTGTCACGAGGGCCGGCAGATGGTCTTCGTCGATCCTGCTGTCGCAGTCGATCTGCCGCTGACCGCCTCGGCCTCCCTGGTGATGGCTGACTTCCTCTCCTCCGACCTCTATCGAAAGCTGGCCCCCTGATGAGCTCCACCTTCTCCGTGATCCCCGTCCCCGGACACGGCGCCGAGGACGTCGTCGTCGGACTGTCGGGCGCCGACGAGGGCGCGATCTTCACCGGCACCGAGGACGGCTCGATCTTCCGGATCAGCCACGACGGCGCCAAGGTCGACCGGATCGCCCAGACCCAGGGACGCCCGTTGGGCATCGAGATCGACCTCGACGGCCGGCTCCTGGTCTGCGACGCCCAGAAGGGCCTGCTGCGCATCGACACCGCGAGCGGCGCGATCGAGGCCGTCACCGACACGGTCGCCGGCACCCCGATGAAGTTCTGCAACAACGCCGCCATCGGCTCCGACGGCACGGTGTGGTTCTCCGACTCCTCGCAGAAGTTCGGCATCGCCGACTGGAAGGCCGAGATGGTGCAGCAGACCCGCACCGGCCGGTTGATGCGTCTCGACACCGACGGCACCGTCACCGTGGTCGTCGACGGCCTTGCCTTCGCCAACGGCGTGGCGCTGTCGAAGGACGAGGACTTCGTGGTCGTCGCCGAGACCGGCGCCCGCACCGTCGTACGACGCTGGCTCACCGGCAACCGCGCCGGCATGCGCGACCTGCTGTGCCAGGGTCTGCCGGGCTACCCCGACAACGTCGCCCGGGGCAGCGACGGCCTGATCTGGGTCACGCTCGCCAGCCCGGTCGACCCGGTGCTCGAGAAGCTGCAGACCAGCCCGCTCAAGGTGCGCAAGCTCGCCACCAAGCTGCCCGAGAAGCTCCAGCCCAAGCCGAAGCGCACCGTGCGTGCGCAGGCCTACGACAACGAGGGCGTCCTCGTGCACGACCTGGACATCGACGTGAGCGAGCACGGCGTCGACTTCCACATGGCCACCGGGGTGCGCGAGCACGACGGCAAGGTGTGGTTGGGCAGCCTCCACGAGCCCGCCGTGGCCGTGTGGACCCGGTGACCCCACCGGAGACATCACCTGCACGTAAACTCGTCGGCATGTCCCTCCTGACCTCGATCAGCGACCCCCGCGACCTGCGAGGTCTCTCCGACGATCAGCTGGAGACCCTGGCCGGCGAGATCCGAGACCTGCTGGTCACCACGTGCTCGCGCGCCGGCGGCCACCTCGGCCCCAACCTCGGGGTCGTCGAGCTGACGATGGCGATCCACCGCGTCTTCGAGTCGCCGCGCGACCGCGTGGTCTTCGACACCGGGCACCAGGCCTACGTCCACAAGATGCTCACCGGACGTGCCGCCGACTTCATCGCCCTGCGCACCGAGGGTGGCCTGAGCGGCTACCCGAGTCGCTCGGAGTCCGAGCACGACCTCGTCGAGAACTCCCACGCCTCCACCGCGCTCAGCTATGCCGACGGCATCGCCAAGGCCTACCGGATCCGCGGCGAGGACCGGCACACCGTGGCGGTCATCGGTGACGGCGCCCTCACCGGAGGGATGGCCTGGGAGGCGCTCAACAACATCGCCATCGCCAAGGACTCCAAGCTCGTCATCGTCGTCAACGACAACGGGCGCTCCTACACCCCGACCATCGGTGGCCTGGCCACCGCGCTCACCGCCCTGCGCACCAACCCGCGCTACGAGCAGGTCCTCGACCAGGTCAAGCGACGCCTCAACGCCGTGCCCGGCGTGGGGGCGGCGGCGTACGACGCGCTCCACGCGATGAAGAAGGGCGTGAAGGACGCCTTCGCGCCGCAGGGGCTCTTCGAGGACCTCGGCCTGAAGTACGTCGGCCCGATCGACGGCCACGACCGCGCCGCGATGGAGCAGGCGCTCACCCAGGCCAAGCGCTTCAACGGACCGGTCATCGTGCACGCGATCACCCGCAAGGGCTTCGGCTACGACGCCGCCGAGCAGCACGAGGCCGACCAGTTCCACTCCCCGCAGCCGTTCGACATCGAGACGGGCGAGGAGAAGGCGCGCGGCGCCATCTGGACCGACCACTTCGCCGACTACATGGTCGAGCTCGGCGCGCGGCGCGAGGACGTCGTCGCGATCACCGCCGCGATGATGCACCCGGTGGGCCTGCACAAGTTCGAGGCGGCCTACCCCGAGCGCACCTTCGACGTGGGCATCGCCGAGCAGCACGCCGCCACCTCGGCGGCGGGCCTCGCGATCGGGGGCCTCCACCCGGTCGTCGCCGTCTACGCCACCTTCCTCAACCGCGCCTTCGACCAGGTGCTGATGGACGTCGCCCTGCACGAGTGCGGCGTCACCTTCGTGCTCGACCGCTCCGGCGTCACGGGCGACGACGGCGCGAGCCACAACGGCATGTGGGACATGTCGATCCTCCAGGTCGTGCCCGGTCTGCGCCTCGCCGCGCCCCGCGACGCCGCGCGCATGCGCGAGCTGCTCGACGAAGCGGTCCTCGTCGACGACGCCCCCACCGTCGTGCGCTTCCCCAAGGGAGCCCCACCGGCCGACGTCGAGGCGATCGAGAAGACCGGTGGCGCCGACGTGCTCGTCCGCACCGGCGACCAGGACGTGCTCGTCGTGGCAGTCGGCTCGATGGCGTCGATGGCCATCGAGGTCGCCGACCGACTGGTCGACCAGGGGATCGGGGTCACCGTGGTCGACCCGCGCTGGGTCAAGCCGGTCGACCCCGCGATCATCGAGCTCGCCCGCCAGCACCGCCTCGTCGTCAGCGTCGAGGACAACGGTCGGGTCGGCGGCTGCGGTGCCGTGCTGCTCCAGACCCTCAACGAGGCCGGGGTCACCACTCCCGTGCGACTGCACGCCGTACCCCAGGAGTTCCTGCAGCACGCGAAGCGGCAGGCGATCCTGGAGCGCATCGGCCTGACCCCGCAGGCGCTCGCGCGCACGATCGTCGAGGACATCGCCTCCTTGGTCGAGGGACCTGCCGGGGGAGCCCTCGTCGATGCCGACCGACCGAGCTGAGCGGGCTCCGCGCTCCGGGCTGCTGGGGGCTGCGCTCGCACTGGTCCTCGTCGCGACGGCCTGCGCCGGCGTCGATCGCGGCACGACACCGTCAGACGGCACCTCCCCGGGCTCCTCGGTCGCGGGGGAGCCACGCCCGCCGCTCCCGGCCGGCACGCCCGGCACCCTCGGGAGCAGCCCCGGGGTCGTCGAGGGTCTGCCGGTTCCCCCAGACCTCGACGCAGCCTTCACCGGGCTGCTCGAGCAACGCGCTCGGGCGGTCCTCGACGGCGACCGAGCGGCGTTCGTCGACACCCTCGACGGCCGCAACGCGACCTTCCTGATCGAGCAGAACGGCTACTTCGACAACCTGGTGCAGCTGCCGCTGGGGGAGTTCTCCTACGAGATCGACCCCACCAGCCTGGTCCGCTCGGGGCGCAGCTATTCGGTGGTCGTCCAGATCACCACCCGGCTCGACGGCTTCGACGCCTCCGCCGCGCGCACGCTCGACCGCTTCCGCTTCGACCGGGTCGGGGGTCCCCGTGCCCGGCGCTACGTCCTCGCCTCGGTGACCGATCGTGCCTGGGAGCAGACCTACGACATCGGCGCACAGCCCTGGGAGACCCGACCGATCCAGGTACGGCGTGGGGCTGGCGTGCTGGGCATCTTCGACGACGCCTCGGTGGTCGACGCCCCCGCGCTGATGCGGGCGATGGAGCGGTCGATCGCCGACGTGGCCGCCCGGGTGCCCTACCCGTGGGACCGCACGGTCGTGGTCTACGCGCTCTCCGACACCGAGTTCATCCGCTCGATCGACGACCTCCCCGGCAGCTCGCCGGACGACCTCGACGGCATCGCCTTCACGGTGCCGGCAGGACCCGGTGACCCCACGACCGTCGCCACCCGGATCGTCCTCAACCCGCGCCTGCTCGAGCGCGGAGGCGTCTCTCGTGAGCGGCTGCTGCGCCACGAGCTCACCCACGTGGCGCTGGGCGATCGCGACGACAACGCGCCGGTCTGGCTCAGCGAGGGGATCGCGGAGTGGGTCTCGGTGCAGGTGCTGCCCGAGGAGGACCGCCGGATCGGCGTCGACGCCCTGGCCGCAGCGCGTCGAGGCGTCGAGACGATGCCTGACGACGAGTCGTTCAACGGCGCTGACGCCACCGTGAACTACGCGATCTCGTGGTGGGTCTGCGAGTACCTCGAGAAGGCCTACGGTCCGAGTGCGCCCTGGAACGTCCTCGACGCGTTCGCGGCGCCCGGGATGCCGGAGAGCCCGACCATCCAGGCGCTCCTGCAGATCAGCCTCGCCAAGCTCGCCAAGCGCGGCACGGCGCTGCTGGTCGAGACCTACGCGCCCACCCCCAGCCCGACGCCCAGCCCGAGACCCAGCCCGAGGCCCAGCGCGAGGTCTGGCGACACACCCAGCGCCACGCCGACCGACGACACGCAATAGCCTGCACTGGTGACCTCAGAGCGACTCGTGCACATCGTCGACGACGTGCCGGAACTGGACGACGTCACCTCGCTGACCCTGGTCGTCTCCCTCGACGGCTTTCTCGACGCCGGGAGCTCGGCGGTCATCGCCGCCCGCCACCTGGTGGACGTCGGGAGCGAGGGTGGCGGGTCGGTCGTCGCGACCTTCGACGTCGACCAGTTCCACGACTACCGCGCCCGGCGGCCGGCCGTCACGTTCGCCCGCGACCACTACGAGGCCTTCGACGCACCGCGGCTCGTCGTACGACTCCTGCGCGACGCGGGTGGGACGCCGTTCCTGCTGCTCGCCGGGCCGGAGCCCGACAACCGCTGGGAGGCCTTCTGCCGCGCGGTCGGGGAGGTGGTCGACCGCTTCGGCGTCACCCTGGTCGTGCAGATGGGCTCAGTGCCGATGGCAGTGCCGCACACGCGTCCGATCGCGATCACCCACCACGCCAACCGTCCCGAGCTGGTCACCGGCGCCACCTCCTGGGCCGGTGAGCTGCGGGTACCGAGCAGTGCGCAGGCGCTGCTCGAGCTGCGCCTGGGGGAGTGGGGCCACGCCTCGCAGGGCTTCGTCGCCCACATCCCGCACTACCTGGCCCAGCTCGACTACCCCCGCGCCTCGGCGATCCTCCTCGAGCACGTCGAGCTCGCCGGTCGTCTGACCCTCGACCTCTCCGACCTCAAGGTCGCAGCCGACGAGCGTGAGGAGGAGATCTCCCGCTACCTCTCGGCCAACGAGGAGGTCGGCGAGGTGGTGGCCTCCCTCGAGCGCCAGTACGACGCGTTCGCCGAGTCGGAGGAGTCCGGCAGCAACCTGCTGGCCGACGACCAGCCGTTGCCGACCGGCGACGAGATCGGTCAGCAGTTCGAGCAGTTCCTCGCCGGCCTCGAGCCGGTTGAGGACCCTGAGCCCGACGACGACACAGACGGCGACACCGATGACCCCGACGACACCGCTCAGGGAGACCCCTCATGACGACCGAGTCCGCCCCCGACGCAGCCCGTGAGCTGCTCGACCTGCTCGACCTCGAGGATCTCGACGTCGACCTCTTCCGCGGTCGCCAGCCCGACTCCACCCGGCAGCGCGTGTACGGCGGCCAGGTCGCGGCGCAGGCGCTGATCGCCGCCGCCCGCACCGTGCCGGACGGCTTCGACGTCCACTCCCTGCACTCCTACTTCCTGCTGCCCGGCGACTACTCGGTGCCGATCATCTACGACGTCGAGCGCATCCGCGACGGTCGCTCGTTCGCGACTCGACGCGTGATGGCGCGCCAGCACGGCCGCCCGATCTACTACCAGACCCTGAACTTCCAGCGCGAGGAGTCGGGCTTCGAGCACCAGGACGTCATGCCCGAGGTGCCCGGGCCCGAGGAAGGGATCGACCTGGTCGAGCTGATGCGCAAGGGTGGCAACGACGACGCCGACGCGCTCGGCAAGGAGTGGGCCGCCCTCGACGTGCGGTGGCTCGGCAACTCGCGCCACGGACTCGACCCCGACCCGGTGCACCCCTCGAAGGCGCGGATGTGGATCCGGATCGCCGGCGAGGTCGGCGACAACCCGCTCGACCACCTCGCCGCCTTCACCTACGCCAGCGACGTGTCACTGCTGGGTGCCTCCCTGGCCGCCCACGACGTGAACCCGTCGAAGACGCAGATGGCCTCCCTCGACCACACGATCTGGTTCCACCGCCCGTTCCGGGTCGACGACTGGTGGCTCTACGACCAGTGGTCGCCCTCGGCCGGTGGAGCGCGCGGGCTGTCGTTCGGTCACGTCTACACCCCCGACGGCACGCTGGTGGCCTCGGTGGCGCAAGAGGGCCTGATCAGGCCCCGCGACTGACATGGCAACGCCCCCGACGTGACCGTGGTGGCGTCGGGGGCGTTGACGTCCTGCTCGGGTCCTAGAGCGGGGTAGCGAGCCCCGCCAGGTGCGGCTTGCCGCTGCGGGGGTTGCTGAGTGAGAAGGCGTAGCCGTTCTCCACCGCAGCCGAGCCGAAGGCCACGGAGCCCGGCAGGAAGACCGGCGTCTTGAACGCGACGTCCACGCGCACGGCGTCCGGCAGCCGGTTCTCCAGCGCCGCCACGCAGCGCGCCTTGGTCCACATGCCGTGGGCGATCTGCTGCTTGAACCCGAGGGCCTTGGCGGTGATCGGGTACAGGTGGATCGGGTTGTGGTCGCCCGACACTGCGGCGTACTTGCGACCGAGGTCGGCCGGGAGCTTCCAGGTGAGGCCCTTGGCCGGCGCCGCGGGGAACGTCATGCCGTACGACGCATCGCTGTCGGACCCTGAGCCCGACGAAGGGCCCCGACGCAGGTAGGCCGAGGTCTCCTCCCACACGACGACACCGCTCTCGTCGGTGATCTCGGCCGTGAACTCGTAGACGGTGCCCTTGGGGTGGGCGACCTTCGGCCCGACCGCGGCGGAGACGTCGAGCACCTCGCCGATGGCGATCGGCCGGTGCTGGGTGATGGAGTTCTCCAGGTGCACGGTGCCGATGGCGGGCGCCGGGAACGCCGGGTCGCTCATCATCGCCATCTGGAGGCCGAAGACGAGCATGTGCGGGTAGGTCAGGGGAGCGACGTCCTTGATCGGGAAGCCGCAGACCCGTGCATAGGCGTCGACGTCGGTGCGCTCCACCGTGACCGGCGGACGGGTCAGGGCCAGGCCCTGGAAGTCCTTCGGCGCGGTCTTGCGCACGCCGGGCAGCTGGTTGACGACGGGGACGGACGGCAGGGCCGCCTTGAGCAGCACGCCGAGACCGCCGGCGGGCTCGATCTGTCGGGCCTCGGGGGAGTCCGTCATCTCAGGCACCCAGCATCATCTGGCCGCAGACCCGCACGACGTTGCCGTTGACGAGGCTGGAAGCGGGGTTGGCGTACCAGGCGATCGTCTCGGCGACATCGACGGGCAGACCGCCCTGCGACATGGCGTTGAGGCGCTGGCCGACCTCGCGGGTGGCGAACGGCACGGCGGCGGTCATCGCGGTGATGATGAAGCCGGGGGCCACGGCGTTGATCGTGATGCCCTTGCCCGCCGAGGCGAGGTCGTCGGCGAGGGAGTCGACGAAGCCGATGACGCCGGCCTTGGAGGCGGCGTAGTTGGTCTGGCCGACGTTGCCGGCGATGCCGGCGATGCTCGCGACGCCGATGATCGAGCCGTTGTCGTTGACGACGCCCCGGTCGAGCAGCTCGCGGGTGATGAGCTCGGGGGCGGTCAGGTTGACGGCCATCACGGAGTCCCAGCGGGCGTCATCCATGTTGGCGAGCTTCTTGTCGCGGGTGATGCCGGCGTTGTGGACGACCACGTCGACGCCGCCGTGCTTCTCCTTGAGGTGGTGCGCGATGCGCTGCGGAGCGTCCTTGCCCGTGATGTCGAGCGTCAGCCAGTCGCCGTCCAGCTCCTTCATCAGCGACTGGAGCTCGCTGGCGGCCTGCGGGACGTCGACGCCGACGATGGTGGCGCCGTCGCGGGCCAGGACCCGGGCGACCTCCTCGCCGATGCCGCGGCTCGCGCCGGTGACGAGGGCGATCTTGCCCTCGAGCGGGCGGAAGACGTCGGCGACGGGGACGTCGGCCTTGGTCGACTGGGCGCCGATGCGCACGACCTGGCCCGACACGTAGGCCGACTTGGGGGAGAGCAGGAAGCCGAGCGTGCTGGTCACACCGGCCTCGGCGCCCTCGGCGACGTAGGCGAGCTGCACGGTGCTGCCGCGACCGATCTCCTTGCCGAGGCTGCGGGTGAAGCCCTCGAGCGCGCGCTGGGCGACCTTCTCGCTGCCGGAGACGAGCTCGGGCGGGGTGCCGAGCACGACCACGCGGGCGCACGGCGCGAGCGAGCGCATCACGGGGGTGAAGAACTCACGCAGCGCGGCGAGCTCGGCGGACGACGTCAGGCCGGTGGCGTCGAAGACGAGGCCCTTGACCTTGCCCTCCTCGGGCTTGACGGTGGCCGAGGTGATGCCGAGGGTGTCGAGCAGGCCGGGCAGCGACTCCACGAGCCGGCCGGTACCGCCCACCAGGACGGTGCCGTCGACGAGCGGGGCACCCTCGGTGTAGCGCTCCAGCTTCATCGGGCTGGGCAGGCCGAGGTTCTTGACGAGGAACTTGCCGATCGGCGAGCGGGAGAAATCCTGGTACTTGTCGCTCATGTGGATGCTGCCTCCGTGGCGGTGGTGGTGACTGTGGTGTGCAGGAACATGTAACTAGTTGTGTAACTCAGAGTCCACTTATCGTGACGTGACCGACATGCTCTTGGTCAGAGCGCGGTTACCCGTCAGTATGGTCGCATGACCGAGAGCCTTCGTCGGGTCGCCATCATCGGCGGCAACCGCATCCCCTTCGCCCGTTCCAACTCCGTCTACGCAAACGCGTCCAACCAGGAAATGCTCACCGCAGCCATCGACGGCCTCGTGACCCGTTTCGGGATCGAGGGTGAGCGCCTCGGCGAGGTGGTCGCCGGTGCGGTGCTCAAGCACTCGCGCGACTTCAACCTCACCCGCGAGTCGGTCCTCGGCTCCAAGCTGTCGCCGGAGACCCCCGCCACCGACATCCAGCAGGCCTGCGGCACCGGCCTCCAGGCCGCGATGCTCGTGGCCAACAAGATCGCCCTCGGCCAGATCGAGGTCGGCATCGCCGGCGGCGCCGACACCACCTCTGACGCCCCGGTCGCCATCAGCGACAAGCTGCGCAAGAAGCTGATGAAGGTCAACGCCGCTCGCGACACCAAGGGCAAGCTCACCGCGCTCGGCCAGATTCGTCCCGGTGACATCGGCCTCGAGATCCCGAAGAACGGTGAGCCCCGCACGCGTCTGTCGATGGGCGAGCACGCCGCCCTCACCGCGCTGGAGTGGCAGGTGACGCGCGAGGAGCAGGACGAGCTCGCCGCCTCCTCGCACCACAAGCTCGCCGCGGCCTACGAGTCCGGCTTCCTCGACGACCAGATCACGCCGTTCCGTGGCGTCGAGCGCGACACCAACCTGCGCGCCGACTCCTCGGTGGAGAAGCTCGCCACGCTCAAGCCGGTCTTCGGCAAGGGCGAGGCCGCCACGATGACGGCCGCCAACTCCACCCCGCTCACCGACGGTGCCTCCGTGGTACTGCTCGCCTCCGACGAGTGGGCCGAGGCGCACGACCTGCCGGTGCTCGCCTACCTCACCTTCTACGAGACGGCCGCGGTCGACTACGTCCACGGCGGCGAGGGCCTGCTCATGGCTCCGGCCTACGCGATGCCGCGCATGCTCGAGCGTGCCGGGATGAAGCTGCAGGACTTCGACTACTACGAGATCCACGAAGCCTTCGCCTCGCAGGTGCTCTCGACCCTCAAGGCGTGGGAGGACCCGGTCTTCTGCAAGGAGCGCCTCGGCCTCGACGCCCCGCTGGGCTCGATCGACCGCGACAAGCTCAACGTCAACGGCTCCTCGCTCGCCGCGGGTCACCCGTTCGCCGCGACCGGCGGTCGCATCATCAACGTGCTCGCCAAGCTCCTCGACCAGAAGGGCTCCGGCAAGGGCGTCATCTCGATCTGCGCCGCCGGCGGCCAGGGCGTCACCGCCATCCTCGAGAAGCCCTGATCCAGCCTCTCAGCACGGCTGAGCAGCCGGCGCCGACCGACGCAACCGCGTGGGCCGGCGCCGGCTGTTCTGTGTCATGCGGCGGGGCCGGCATGGGGGCGGCAACTTCGCGGGCGGCGCGCGCGTCTCAGGGTCGTCGGTGCCGTTCGGGCGCCCACGAAGGAAGAAGGTCCGCCATGCACGCCTCGGCGTCAGTCCTCACCTCCGCGCTCCTGGTCCTGGTCGTCGGTGGATGCACGTCCGATCCGGTGGCCCGTGAGTCGGCTGCCGTCATCCAGACCGAGCAACCCAGCGCAGAACAGGCTCGTCGTACGACGATGCCGGCGCCGCTGCGTGACCCCGTCTTCCCGGACGCCGTGAGCGAGCCGCAGCACGGTGCGACGTACGTCGCCGTGGTGCTCGCTGCCGGCAGCACCGATGAGATCGAGACAACCGATGAGATCGAGACAACCGATGAGATCGAGACAGCGGTGGCGTCGGTGAAGGAGTACGGCTACGACGCCGGCGTCGGCAGCGTCGGCTGCCTGCAGGGAGCCGACGAGGTCCTCGACCTCGACTCCGAGGTGCTCGTCGCCTCGTTGTTGTTCGCGGACCATCGGGCTGCACGCAGCTTCGCCGACGCCTACGTCGAGGCCGAGGACGGCCTGATGGTGGGCAGGGTGGCGGTGAAGACCTATTGCCTCGACTGAGCCGAGGCGCCGGCCATGGCCAGAGCCGAGGCGACGAGGTGCGTGCTGACTTGCTCGGCGGTGATCTCACCGACGGTGGGAATGCCCGGCGCGGCTTCCTTCACCAGGATGCCGACGCGCGCGAGCTGCAGTGACCCGAGTCCGCTGGCGTAGAGCAGGTTGGCCAGGAGGGTCGGGTCGTCGGTGGTGGTGAAGTCACCTGACTCGATCCCGGCCTCGAGTGCGGCCGAGAGCATGGCGAGCGAGGTGGAGATGCCGCGGCCGAGGCGGAAGAGCGCGCTCTCGGAGATCTCCTCCAGCAGCTCGGGGCCCGAGCGCCGCATCAGCGACTGCGCGCAGTCCACGAACGCGGGGTGGTCGACCCCGTAGGACACAAACGCCGCCACGATCGCAGCAAGCCGCTCCGGTGGCGCGTCGGTGTCGTCCGAGGCTGCGGCGAGCACCTCGCGCAGCTCGTCGAGGTAGGAGACGAGAGTGAGCGCGAAGAGCTCTTCCTTGCCGGTGAAGTGGCGGTAGACGATCGCCCGGTTGATGCCCACCGAGGAGGCGATGTCCTCGATCTGCGCGTCCCGCACTCCGCGAGCGTCGAAGAGCGCGCGTGTGGCGGCGATGATCTCGGCCTCGCGGACGCGACGACGGGTGGCGGCGGCACGACGTCGGCCGTCGGTCTCAGTGGTGCTCATGGGGTGAGTGTACGGGTTGTGTAACTCGGAGTTGCACAACTGTGACGTGATCACCTCAGCGCCTGATCCGTCCGTGTAGAGATTGCTTCTCGCCGTGCTGTGGAGAACCCGGTTTTCGGGGTCGGAGTGTCGGTGGTGGGTGCTTGAGTGGACTCATGGCGGACACCACTACTCATGCTGGATCGGGTCACCCGATCGGTGTGGCGGTGCTGTCGTCGAGGGCTGCGTTCGATGCGATCGTGGAGGCGCAGACCTGGTCGCTCGGTGGCGAGGAGACCCGGGACCTGCTGGTGCAGGTGACGGCGTTGGCAGCGCAGGTAGCCGAGCTCCAGGCCCGGCTTCTGGCGCACGGCGAGTCGACCGGCGCCACATCGACCGACGTGCAGGCCACCAGCACGGCGGCGTGGTTGGCGGGCACCACACGGACGGTGAAGCGTGATGCGTTCGCGGCTACCAAGCTCGCGGGCAAGCTCGCCGCGTGGGAGGCGACCAGGTTTTCGGTGGCCCGCGGTGAGGTCCTGCCCGACCAGGCCGGGGTGATCGTCGACGCCGTCGAGGCGCTGCCCGAACAGACCTGGGTGCGTCAGCAGTGCGAGAAGCACCTGCTCGCCCTGGCCGCCGAGCACGACGCGAAGGACCTGAAGATCCTCGGACGCCGCGTGCTCGCGGTCATCGACCCCGAAGCAGCCGAGGCCCACGAGGCCAAGCTGCTCGAGGAAGAGGAGAAGCGGGCCGCTACGAAGACCCGGTTCGCGATGGGCACCAACGGCGACGGCACCCATACCGGCCGGTTCACGATCCCCGACCTGTACGCCGACATGCTCAAGAAGGCCCTTCACGGCTTTGCCGCACCGAAGCACGTGCGCTCCCCAGGTGGCGTCTACGACCACCACCGCCCTTCGCCTGAGCGGGCAGGTGAGGC
>NZ_JAXMNS010000008.1:0-23313 GCF_034670285.1 Nocardioides sp.
GGTGATCACCGCGTTGGCAGCGCGCTGGAAGCCCGTCACGACCGCCTCGAGGGTGAGCCGGCGCAGCTGGGCGACGGTCTGCTCGAGGCGGGCGGCGTCCTCGGGCGAGGACCGGGTGGCTCGGTAGGGCTCGAGCACCTGGGTGTGCAGGATCGTGGTGAGCTCGTCGGCCAGCGACTCCATGTGGCGCCGGATGGCGTCCTCGGCGAGGCCGAGGCTCTCGAGGGGCACGTCGACGTCGAGCAGCTGCACGCTCACCTCGAGGTGCGACATGGCCACGAACTCCTCGCCGTGCACCTCGATGCCGCCGACCCGCGTCAGCAGCGCGAGGTCGGCCTCGCTGAGCCGTCGCCCGGCCTTCGCCTCGAGCTGGCGGCGGGTGAGCCGCGCCGGAGGCTCGGCCGTCCACGACGTCAGCATCGCGCGCTGGAGCGCGAGCTCCTCCACCCCGGCGTCCTGCGGCACCCCGGCCAGGGTGCGCTCGATCGCCTGGAGGGTGAAGCCGTGGTCCTGGAGCGCCCGGACCAGCTCGAGGCGCGCGCGGTGCACGGGGCCGTAGTAGGCAATGCGGCCGCGCCGCTCGGGCGGGGCCATAAGTCCCAGGCTGGCGTAGTAGCGGGTGGTGCGAACCGTCAGTCCCACAGCGGCGGCGAGCTCGTCGATGGTGAGCAGGTCGTCGTCCGACTCGTGGGGGGCTGCGCTCATGAGGATGACAGTAGTACTGTCACATCAACGTTGTCACACCGATTCCGGAGGCCCTGATGCCCGAGACCCCGTCCATCTACGACCAGGAGCACGAAGACTTCCGCGCCACCGTGCGGGCCTTCATGGAGAAGGAGGTCGTCCCGTTCCACGACCAGTGGGAGAAGGACGGCCAGGTCAGCCGCGAGGTGTGGACCAAGGCCGGCGAGATGGGACTGCTCTGCTTCGACGTCGACGAGGAGTACGGCGGCGCGGGCATCAAGGACTTCCGCTACAACGCGATCATCGCCGAGGAGATCTCCAAGGTCGGCGGGAGCGGGCTCGGGTTTCCCGTGCACACCGACATCATCGTCCCCTACATCAGCTCCCTGGGCACCGAGGAGCAGAAGCAGGGCTGGCTCCCTGGCCTGGTCAGCGGCGAGCTGATCTCGGCGGTCGCGATGACCGAGCCCGGCGCGGGCTCGGACCTCCAGGGCATCCGCACCACCGCGATCGACAAGGGCGACCACTACGTCCTCAACGGCTCGAAGACCTTCATCTCCAACGGCATCATGAGCGACCTGGTCATCGTGGTCTGCCGCACCGACCCCGATGCCGGGCACCAGGGCATCAGCCTGCTCGTCGTCGAGCGCGGGATGGCGGGCTTCGAGCGCGGCCGCAACCTCGACAAGATGGGCCTCAAGGCCCAGGACACCGCCGAGCTCTTCTTCGACAACGTCGAGGTGCCCAAGACCAACCTCCTGGGCGAGGAGGGCAGCGGCTTCATCAACCTGATGGTCAACCTGCCCCAGGAGCGGATCTCGATCGCTGCGATCGCGGTGGCCGCGATGGAGCACATCATGGCGATCTGCCTGGACTACGCCAAGGAGCGCGAGGCCTTCGGCAAGCCGATCGGCAAGTTCCAGCACAACCGCTTCATGCTCGCCGAGATGGCCACCGAGGTCTACATCGCCCGCCTCTTCGTCAACGACTGCATCCTCAAGCTCAACGCCGGCGAGGTCGACACCTCGCTGGCGTCGATGGCGAAGTGGTGGACCACCGAGCTGCAGAAGAAGTTCGCCGACAACGGCGTCCAGCTGCACGGCGGCTACGGCTACATGTCGGAGTACCCGATCTCCAAGGCCTACACCGACTCGCGGATCCAGACGATCTACGGCGGCACCACCGAGATCCAGAAGGAGATCATCGGCCGGATGCTGGGCATCTGAGGCAGAACTTCTCGGGGATCTCGTCGAACCGGTAGCGGGGGCTTGGCTGCACACGGCAGGATCGTGAGCAACGTCACGCCCCCGTTGCTGATTGCGCCCACCTTCGTTGCACAGGAGAAGCAGATGAACCAGGACGTCCAGACCAAGCGCGCCGAGATCGAGGAGCAGGTCGCCGGTCGCACGCTCGTCGATGCCCTGGCCGACACGGTCGCCACCTACGGCGACCAGCCGGCGTACTCCGACAAGCACGGGGTGGCCGAGGGCGACACCTGGCGCACCTTCACCTGGAGCGAGACGCAGTCGCTGGGCTTCGACGTGGCGGCCGCGCTCATCGATGTCGGGGTGGCTGCCGGCGACCACGTCGCGATCATGGCGACCAACCGCAGCGAGCACGTCGTGGCCGACATCGGTGTGGTGCACGCCGCCGCGACGCCGATGTCGATCTACAACACGCTCTCGGTCGAGCAGGTCGCATTCGTGGCGGGTCAGTCGGAGCCGACCGTGGCGATCCTCGAGAACGCCGACCACCTCGCCCGCTGGTCGCAGGCCATCGACGCCTCCGGCAGCCTGCGCAAGGTCGTGCTGCTCGATGCCAGCGCACTGCCCGACGGCGACCTCTACGTCTCGTGGGACGACTTCGTCGCAGCGGGTGCGGCCCGCCGGGCGAGCAACCCCGACGAGGTGGCGACCCGCGCCAAGGAGCTGACCCCCGAGTCGCCGGCGACGATCCTCTACACCTCCGGCACCACCGGCAACCCCAAGGGCGTGGTGCTCAGCCACCACAACGTGCTCTACGAGGTGGTCAGCACCCTCGAGGGCGCGGGCCTCCGCGAGCCGCAGCGCCAGGTGAGTTACCTCCCGTTCGCGCACATCGCCGAGCGCACGCTGGGCATCTACGCCCCGATCTTCATGGGCGGCCACGTGCACACGATCGGCGACCCCGCCGAGCTCCTGGCCACCCTGGGCGACGTGCACCCCACCTCGTTCTTCGGTGTGCCGCGGGTGTGGGAGAAGATCAAGACCGGCATCTCGGCCAAGCTCGCCGCCGACCCCGACCCGGCCAACGTCAAGATGGTCCAGGACTCGATGGCCGCCGGCCTGGCGTGGGTCGAGGCCCAGCAGGTCGGGGGCACGATGACCCCCGAGATCGAGCAGGCCTACGCCGACGCCGACGCCGCCATACTCGGCTTCCTCAAGCTGCTCCTCGGACTCGACCAGGTCCAGTGGGCTGCGTCCGCGGCGGCACCGATGCCGCTGGAGGTCGCGAAGTTCATGGCCGGCCTCGGCATCAAGGTCTACGACGTCTACGGCATGACCGAGACCTGCGGTGCCGTCACCGCCAACGGGCCCGACGGGTTCAAGCTCGGCACCGTCGGTCGAGCCACCCCCGGCATGGAGGTCACCCTCGGTGACGACCACGAGGTCCTGGTGCGCGGGCCGGTCAACACCTCGGGCTACTACCGCGCCGACGACAAGACCGCCGAGCTCATCGACGCCGACGGCTGGGTGCACACCGGCGACATCGGCACGCTCGACGACGACGGCTTCATCGCCATCGTCGACCGCAAGAAGGAGCTGATCATCACCTCCTCGGGCAAGAACATCGCGCCGTCCAACATCGAGGGCCTTCTCAAGGAGTCGCCGATCATCGGTCACGCGATGGCGGTCGGCGACGGTCGTCCCTACGTCGTCGCAGTGCTGACGCTCGACGGCGAGGTGGCTCCGATCGTGGCCGAGCGGATGGGGATCGCCTTCACCGACCTCGCCGACCTGGCCGCCAAGCCGGAGATCATCGCCATGGCCCAGGCGGCGGTCGACGCCGCCAACGAGCGGCTCTCGCGCCCCGAGCAGGTCAAGGCCTTCGAGCTGCTCGGCACCGAGTGGACTGCGGAGTCGGAGGAGCTGACCCCGACGCTCAAGCTCAAGCGCCGCGTGGTCAACACCAAGTACTCCGACGTGCTGGAGCGCATGTACGAGGGCTGACCCGGTCGCGTGCGTTGCGGGTTCGGGCAGGTGTCTCGACGAAAGCGTCTCGCGGTCCCTGCGTTGTGCCGGCGTTGTGCGATTACCGGCGCGCGATTGTTCGTGCACCGACAGCGTGGAGCACGTCGATCCGCCCCGCACCCCGCACCAAGGAGACCTCATGACGGCAACGCCGACGCACCAAAGGGCTCACGAACACCAGAAGAGTGCCGACCTGGCCCGAGAGCTCGATCGCGAACGCGCCGCCCGCGGCTACGCCGAGTCCGTGCATCGTGAGGTGATGCAAGCCCTCGAGGCGGTCACGCTCCAGCTGCGGCGCGTCCAACGCCGCGCCGTGGACGACGCGGCGCAGCTCGGTTTCCATCGTCGACTCACCGAGATGATGCGCGCGGGCGAGAACCCGGAGACCATCATGACGTCGGTCGTGCACGAGGTCGGCGACCACCTCGGGGTCGCTCGCTGCCTCATCGGGCTGAGCGAAGAATCGGCTATGGGCGCCGCCCTGCATCAGTGGACCGCAGCCGACGTTGCCACGATCCCCGAGGACATCGAGCTGCCCCAGTCGCTGACGGCTCTGGCCATGGAGCGGGCCGGGGACGACCGGGGACTGTGGATCGAGGACATCCGCAACGATCCGCGGGTGGACCCGGCCGCGGCCGAGGAAACTGTGCGCACGCTCGACTGCGTGTCCTTCGGAGCCGTCCCGGTGTGGGCCGGCACCGAGCTCCTCGGCTGGCTCGCCCTCCACTCCGTCGAGCCGCACCGATGGACCGCCGCTGAGTGCGGGCTCGTCTCGGCGGTCTCGACCGACCTGAGCGCTTCGCTGCTCCAGCACCTTCACGCCGAGCTGAAGGCGCGGACCGAGCAGACCCTGCGCGACGTCGACGCGCTCAAACGGTCGGTGGTGACGACGCTCTCGCACGAGCTACGGACTCCGCTGACCAACATCCGTGGGTACCTCGAGGTGTGCGCCGAGGACACCTACGGCGAGATCAGCGACGCACAACGATCGGTGCTGGACTTGGTGAGCCGCAACTGCCGACGCCTCGAGGTCCTGGTCGGCAACTTCGTCTCGATGAACACAGCCTCGCCCACCGAGCGACAGTCTGCGGACCCACTCGCCTCGCCCACCGAACCCGACCTCGTCCCGCTCGCCATCGCCGCCGAGGACGTTGCTCGCTCGTTGGCAGCGCACGCCGAGTGCCATGGCGTCGACGTGGCGCTCGAGCTCGAGTCGTGCAACCCGACCGTGTCGGGAAGCGCGTTGGACATCGAGCGTCTGATGGGGAATCTGCTCGACAACGCGGTCAAGTTCAGCCCCGCGGGCAGCATGGTGACGATGCGACTGACCTGCGACCAGCAATGGGCCCGGCTGGACGTCATCGACCGCGGCCCGGGCATCGCGCCCCGGGACCAAAGGCACGTGTTCCGCCCTTTCTTCCGCGGCACTCGTGCCGTGCAGGGCGAGTTCCCCGGGTCGGGCCTGGGGCTGCCGGTGGCCAAGACCATCGTCGAGAAGCACAACGGCAGCATCGACCTTGAGTCTCGACCAGGACAGGGCACTCGGGTCACCGTGACCCTTCCCCTGGCACGCTGCGCCTGAGATCGGGCATGGTCCAATCGTGGTCATGTCGAAGCACCGCAGCAGGCGCTGGCTCCTGCCCCTCGCCCTCGTCCTCGTCTGGCTCTTCGTCGGAGGCCCGCTGGGCAGCTTCGCCGGCCAGCTGGGAGACGTGCAGGAGAACGACAACGCCGCCTTCCTGCCCGGCTCCGCCGAGTCGACGCAGGTCTTGGAGACCCTCACCGGGTTCCAGGAGCAGGAGACCATCCCGGTCACCGTCGTCTTCGAGCGCGTCGGCGGTCTCGAGACCTCTGACGCGGAGGCCATCGCGTCCTACGCAGAGCAGCTCGGCGCCGTCGAGGACGTCGCGGGCGTGCAGGGCCCCGTTCCCTCAGAGGACGGCGAGGCTGCGCAGCTGGTCGTGCAGGTCGGCACCACCGACGGCGAGGTGATCATCGAGCGCGTCCAGGCCCTGCGCGAGCTGCTGACTGAGCCGCCGGCCGGACTGACGGCCTACGTCGGCGGACCGGGGGGCATCCTGGCCGACCTGGTCAACGCCTTCGGTGCCATCGACGGGCTGCTGCTCCTGGTCGCCCTGGGGGTCGTCCTGGTCATCCTGGTGATCGTCTACCGCACCCCGGTGCTGCCTTTCGTGGTGCTCTTCTCGGCGGTGCTCGGCCTCGGGGCCGCCTCCGCGGCCATCTACGCGCTCGCGTCGGCAGACCTGTTGGCCCTCAACGGTCAGAGCCAAGGCATCCTGTTCATCCTGGCGATCGGCGCCGCGACCGACTACTCCCTGCTGCTCGTCGCGCGGTTCCGCGAGGAGCTCCGCGACCGCGAGTCGTCCTACGACGCCATGCGCGCCTCGCTGCGCGCGGTGGTCGAGCCGATCGGCGCCTCGGGCGCGACCGTCATCCTGGGCCTGCTCTGCCTGCTGCTCTCCGACCTCGCCAGCCTCCAAGGCCTCGGCCCGGTCGGCGCGCTCGGCATCGCGGCGGCGATGCTGGTCTCGCTGACCTTCCTCCCTGCAGCGCTGGTGCTGCTCGGGCGCCGCGCCTTCTGGCCCCTGGTGCCCGCCTACGGCTCGGAGCACAAGAACACCGAAGGCCTGTGGGCCCGCGCCGCCCAGCTCGTGCGCGACCGGACTCTCGCCGTCGCCACGGTGACGACGCTGGTGCTGGCCGTCTTCGCCGGCTTCGCCTTCACCCTCGACGAGGACCCAGTCCCGCAGACGGACCTGTTCCTCACCGCCGAGGAGTCGGTGGACGCCCAGGAAGTCCTCGACGCTCACTTCGAGGCCGACACCGCGAGCCCGCTGCAGATCGTGGTGCCCACCGGTCGGATCGATGCCGCGGTCGGAGTCCTCTCCTCCGACCCTGGCGTCTCCCAGCAAGGCGACGGACCCCGTCCGGCGATCGCGCCCATCCCCGAGGCCGAGGACCCGAGCCGACCGCGCAGCGTCGACGGCGTCAGCATCCTGCTGGCGAACCTCGCCGACGGCAGCGAGACCCAGGCCGCGACCGAGACTGTCGAGCGTCTCCGAGAGGACCTCTCCTCGATCGACGACCAGATCCTGGTCGGGGGCTCCACGGCCACGCTGCTCGACACGCGTGAGACCACCAACCGCGACCGCACCGTGGTGATCCCGGCGATCCTCGTGGTCATCTTCCTGGTCCTGGCCCTGCTGCTGCGCAGCCTGGCCGCAGCCGGACTGCTGATCCTGGCCAACGTCCTCTCCTTTGGCGCGACCATGGGTGTCAGCGCGCTCGTCTTCGAGCACGTCTTCGGGTTTCCGGCGAGCGATCCCTCGACACTGCTGATCGCCTTCGTCTTCCTGGTGGCACTCGGCATCGACTACTCGATCTTTCTGATGACGCGTGTGCGGGAGGAGTCGATGCAGATCGGCACCCGACCTGGCATCCTCAAGGGCCTCTCGGTCACCGGCGGCGTGATCACCTCCGCGGGCGTCGTGCTGGCCGCGACCTTCGCCGCCCTGGGTGTGGTGCCGATCCTCTTCCTGGCCCAGATCGCCTTCATCGTCGCCTTCGGCGTGCTGCTCGACACCCTCGTCGTGCGGTCGCTGCTGGTGCCTTCCGTCTGCTACCTCATCGGGTCGGGCACCTGGTGGCCGAGCCGGCTGGCACGCGAGGACGCCGAGTCACCTGACTTCTCCGAGCTGCGCTGAGCGGTCCTCGTCCGTCCGACGGGTGGGTGGGGAATCGGCACGGCGTAGGCGCGGTTAGGTTGGATCACGATGAGCCCGCACACCGAGGCCGCACGGTCGGTCACCCCGCAGCAGGTACGCCGTGCCCTGGCGCGCGCGGTGCGGGGCGCCGCGCTCGACGTCGCCGAGGCGACGGCCCTGCTGGCAGCCACCGGGCCCGACCTCGACCGTCTCACCGCAGCAGCGGCGCGCGTGCGCGACGCCGGCCTGCTCGCGGCCGGTCGCCCCGGGGTCATCACCTACTCACCGAAGGTCTTCATCCCGGTCACCAAGCTCTGTCGCGACCGGTGCCACTACTGCACGTTCGTGGAGTCCCCCGGCCAGCTCGAGCGGTCGGGGAAGGCGATGTTCCTCTCCCCCGACGAGATCCTCGCGATCGCCCGCGAGGGCGCCGAGCTCGGCTGCCTCGAGGCGCTCTTCACCCTCGGCGACCGCCCCGAGGACCGGTGGCCCGAGGCGCGTGCGTGGCTCGACGAGGAGGGCTACGACTCCACGCTCGCCTACGTGCGGGCGATGGCGATCCGGGTGCTCGAGGAGACCGGGCTGCTCCCGCACCTCAACCCCGGTGTCATGTCGTGGGAGGAGATGAACCGCCTCAAGCCGGTCTCCCCGTCGATGGGCTTGATGCTCGAGACCACCTCCCGTCGGCTCTTCGAGACCAAGGGCGAGGCCCACTACGGCTCCCCCGACAAGGACCCCGCCGTCCGGCTGCGGGTCCTCGAGGACGCCGGGCGACTCTCGATCCCCTTCACCACCGGTCTGCTCGTGGGCATCGGCGAGACATTGACCGAGCGCGCCGAGACCATCCATGCCCTGCGCAAGGTCTCGACCCAGTTCGGGTCGGTGCAGGAGGTGATCGTGCAGAACTTCCGCGCCAAGCCCGACACCGCGATGCGCCACACCGACGACCTCGGCCTCGACGAGTACCGCGCCGCCATCGCCGTGACCCGTCTCGTGCTGGGGCCGAGGGCCCGCATCCAGGCTCCGCCCAACCTCGTCGACTCCGCCGAGGGACCCACCGGGACGCAGTCGGAGTGCGCGCTGCTCCTCGCCGCCGGCATCGACGACTGGGGCGGCGTCTCCCCGCTCACCCCCGACCACGTCAACCCCGAGCGTCCCTGGCCGTCGCTGGAGCGCCTGCGCGACCTGACGGACGAGTGCGGCTTCGACCTGACGCCCCGGCTGACCGTGCACCCGGAGTACGTCCGCGCCGGCGAGCCGTGGCTGGACCCCAGGATCTCCTCCCACGTGGCGGCCCTGGCGACGCCCGACGGCCTGGCGCGGCCCGACGTACGACCTGCGGGTCTGCCCTGGCAGGAACCCGACGGCGGGTTCGAGTCCGTCGGACGCACCGACCTGCACAGCGCGATCGACGACGACGGTCCCGAGGGCGGACGCTCCGAGGACCGCCGCTCCGACTTCGGCAACGTCTACGGCGACTGGGACGAGGTGCGCAAGGCCGCTGACGTCACCGGGGCGCCCACGGTGCTCCACGCGGAGGGG
The DNA here is from genome assembly GCF_034670285.1 of Nocardioides sp. Taxonomy (GTDB): domain Bacteria; phylum Actinomycetota; class Actinomycetes; order Propionibacteriales; family Nocardioidaceae; genus Nocardioides. The sequence goes on from NZ_JAXMNS010000008.1 coordinate 9,182, forward strand.
CGGGAGGCGCTCGCTGCTGCCGAGGCCGATCCGGGCAACCTCTCCGACGAGCACGCCCTGACGCTGATGACCGCTGATGGCGACCTGCTCGAGCAGGTCTGCCGACTGGCCGACGACCTGCGCCGCGAGGTGGTCGGCGACGACGTGACGTACGTCGTCAACCGCAACATCAACTTCACCAACGTCTGTTACGTCGGCTGCCGCTTCTGCGCGTTCGCCCAGCGCCGCACCGACGCCGACGCCTACACGCTCTCCCTCGACGAGGTCGCCGACCGCGCGGCCGAGGCGTGGGACCTCGGCGCGACCGAGGTCTGCATGCAGGGCGGGATCGACCCCGAGCTGCCGGCGACGGCGTACTTCGACCTCGTCGAGGCGGTCAAGCAGCGTGTGCCCGAGATGCACGTCCACGCCTTCTCCCCCATGGAGATCGTCAACGGCACCGCCCGCACCGGGCTGTCGATCGAGGACTTCCTGATCAAGGCGCGCGAGTCAGGGCTCGGGTCGCTGCCCGGGACCGCGGCCGAGATCCTCGACGACGAGGTCCGCTGGGTGCTCACCAAGGGCAAGCTGCCGGCCAGCACCTGGATCGAGATCGTCTCCACCGCTCACCGCGTCGGGCTCCCGACGACGTCGACGATGATGTACGGCCACGTCGACAACCCGCGGCACTGGGTGGGTCACCTGCGGGTGCTCTCGCGCATGCAGGACGACGCCCGCGCCCACGGCAGCAACGGGTTCACCGAGTTCGTGCCCCTGCCGTTCGTCCACACCTCCGCCCCGATCTACCTCGCTGGCGTCGCCCGCCCCGGACCGACGATGCGCGACAACCGCGCGGTGCACGCGATGGCCCGGATCCTCCTTCACGGCCGTATCGACAACATCCAGACGTCGTGGGTCAAGCTCGGCGTCGAGGGCACCCGCGCCATGCTCACCTCCGGCGCCAACGACGTCGGCGGCACGCTGATGGAGGAGACGATCAGCCGGATGGCGGGCTCCGAGCACGGCTCGGCCAAGACCGTCGCCGAGCTCGTCGAGATCGGGGCCGGCATCGACCGTCCGGTGCGCGAGCGCACGACGACGTACGGCGATCCCGCCCCGCGCTAGACGTCCCCCTTGGGGGTGGTTTGAGGGCCCTCCGGAACGGACAGAGTTGGGTATCGGCCTCGCCGCCCGTAGGCGAGGCGCCCCCAATTGCTCTAAGGAGAATCGCCATGGGCTTTCTGCTCTGGATCCTCGCCGTCATCCTCGTCGTCTACGGGGTCGTGACCCTCATCCAGGGGTCGATCCTGCTGGGCATCGTGCTGATCATCGTCGGCCTCGCCGTCGGGCCGGGCGGCTACAGCATCTTCAACAAGCGCAACGCCTGACCTCCACGCACCCCTGCACGACAGGCACCTCCCTCTCGGAGGTGCCTGTCGCGCTTTTTGGGGCAGCCGTTCGGAACCGCGCGGCCATCCAGGGGCGTAACGTGCCGACATGAGCGAGAACGACAGCTATGGCGACTACAGCGTCGACGGCGACAACCAGCTGACCGTGGAGGACAGCCTGGCCGATCCCGACGTGGCGGACGCGCTCGACCGCGGCTACTCGGCCCCCGAGCACTACTCACCGGGGCAGGGCTTCGGCAACACGCCGTACGAGGAGGCCTCCGGCGAGTCCTTCGACCAGCGCCTCGCTCAGGAAGAGCCCGACCTCGACCCCGACGGCCCCGACCCGGACACCGACCACGACGAGCAGTGGGAGGAGGCCGAGGACTCCGAGGTGGGCACCCGCCGAGCCGGCAGGCTCGTCGACCCTGACCAGGGCCTGGGCGCCGACGTGGAGCAGGACCTCATCGGTCGCGACGTCGGCATCGACGGCGCAGCCGCGTCGGCCGAGGAGGCCGCCATGCACATCATCGGTGACAGCTGAGCGACCGGTCGTGGTCGATCGGTCCTGAGGGGGGGTCTAGCCGCGCTCCAGGACCACCTCGACCTCGAAGCCCTCCGAGTTCTCGAGGTAGAGCGCCACGTGGTCCTCTCCCCCGGCGTGGGGATACCGGTCGGCGAAGAGCTCGTGCCACCCATGCGCCGACGACTCCGCGCGCATCCGGTCGAGGAGCTCGCGCGACTCCACGGTGAAGGCGACATGGTTGATCCCGGCCCGCAGACGGTCGTGAGGACCCTCCACCTGGTCGCGGGAGTGCTCGAGGAAGGCGTAGGTGCCGTCGGGGTGGCACCACGACCGACGGTCGTCACAGGCCTCCCACTCCAGCTCGCCGAAGAGCCAGGCCCACTCGTCGGCGGCGAGGTCGATGTCGTCGACCCAGAGATCGAGGTGGTGGATCGCGCGCATCATGGCGCCACCCTAGGAGAGATCGTGGCCGCCCGCGTCCTGGAACACGGCCTAGAACACGTTCTAGATCGCGGGCTAGTGTGGCCCGGTGCGCTTCTCGATCGTCACCGCCTTCCAACCGGTCGACCACCTCCTCGCTCTGGCCCGAGCGGCCGACAAGCTGGGCTACCACGCGATCTCGGTGCCCGACCACGTCGTCGACCTCGAGGAGCTCGCCACCCCGTACCCCTACACCGCCGACGGGAGCAGGCGGTGGGACATCGAGGCCGAGTGGCCCGATCCCTGGGTCCTGATCGGCGCCCTGGCCGCGATCACGACCCGGGTGCGCTTCTTCACCTCCGTCTACGTCGCGGCAATGCGCAACCCGTTCCAGGTGGCCAAGTCGGTCGGAACGGCCGCGGCCATCTCCCAGAACCGGGTCTCCCTCGGCGTCGGGATCGGCTGGTGCAAGGAGGAGTTCGAGCTGCTGGGATCCGACTTCCACACCCGCGGTCGCCGTACCGACGAGGCGCTGGAGCTGATGAAGGCACTGTGGCAGCCGGGCTGGACGGAGTTCGAGGGCGAGTTCTACAGCGCCCCCCGGATGCAGATGAACCCCTCCCCCTCAGCGTCCATCCCGATCCTCATCGGCGGGCTCTCCGAGGTGGCCTTCGCGCGGGCTGCGCGTCACGACGGGTGGGTCGGCGACATCTACCCGCTCGAGGAGGCGTGCCGGCACGCCCGGCGGCTCGGCGAGATGCGCGCGGCGGCGGGGGCCGAGGGGCCGTTCGAGATCATCACGGCACTGTCGGACGCCTTTCTGCCCGAGCACTTCGTCACCGCGGCCGAGGCCGGCATCACCGACGTCTGGACGATGCCCTGGGCCTACTACTCCGGGGTGGAGGCGAGCCTGGAGGAGAAGCTCGACGGAATGCGGCGGTTTGCCCAGGATGTGATCGTTCCAAACCGTTCCTGACACCGCGTCGTTGCGGGGCCGTAAACTGACGGTCCGCTTCACTGCATTCATCGGGGACAGGACAGTGCATGCACGACGAACTCACCGGACCTGACATCGGAATCGTCACCATCGACGACTTCGTGGCACAGCTGGGGCGGCTGCGAGTTCAGGCCGGCTCACCGTCGTACGCCGAGATCGCCTCGCGCATCGCGCGGCGGCGCGAGGTCTCCGGCGACCCGGCCGAGCGTGCACGGGTCGCCCGCTCGACGGTCTACGACGCCTTCCGCCCCGGACGACGACGTCTCGACGTGCGGCTGCTGACCGAGATCCTCGCTGCCCTCGAGCTGGACCGACCGTCGATCGAGATCTGGGTGGCTGCGGCGCAGCGCGCCACGGTCACTCCTCAGCCGTCCGCTGTCCCTCAGCGCCTCCCCGCCCCCGACTCGACGCCACGCACCGCAGACGAGGCGGAGGCCGTTTCGGCGGCAGAGCCCTCGGCAGCCACCCTGAGCTCGGACCCGACTGCGGCCCCGGCCCCGGCCCCGGTTGCAGCAGCGGCTCCGGCTCCGGCTCGAACATGTGCTCAGCTGCCACTCCAGCGCGCCGCTCGCGGGGTCGTGCTGCTGCTGATGGCGTGCGTGGCTGCGAACCTGATCGGCCGCATCCTGGTGGACGCCTTGTCGCTGCCGCTCTTCCTCGACATGACCGGCACCGCGGTCGCTGCCATCGCCCTCGGTCCGTGGTGGGGGGCCCTGGTGGGCCTGGTCACCAACCTGGTGGGTGTCGGCATCTCGGGGGCGGCCTCACTCCCGTTCACCCTGGTCAACATCACCGGCGCCCTGGTCTGGGGCTACGGCGTGCACCACTTCCACATGAGTCGCAGCCTGCCGGCCTTCTTCAGGTTGAACGTCCTGGTCGCGCTCGCCTGCTCGCTCGTCGCAACCCCGATCATCCTGCTCTACACCGGCAGCCTGACGCACGACAGCCACAACACCATCGCGACCGTCATCGAGGCCCTCCACTTCGTACTCGTCGGTACCTTCCTGGGCAACCTGCTGGTCTCGCTGTTCGACAAGCTCGTCAGCGGCTTCGTCGCCCTCGTGTTCCTCGAGGCCCGGGGCCAGTCCCCGATCACCCTTACCCTCGGCGGGGGGCAGGCGGAAGCCCCGGCAGCCTCCCGCACCGACGGCTGAGAACCCGCCCGAACGCCCTCGTGGCGCCCTGTCCGGAGTTGTCCGGAGTCCCCGCCATGGGTTGGTCTCGTCCTCCAACAGGGGGAGCATTCGGGCAATGGACGCATTCTGGAACGCGCTGTCCGCCCTGGGGGGTCTCGCAGCAGCACTGATCGCCGCGCGCGTGTGGCGCAACGATCACCACGAGAAGGTCGAACGGCAGGCGCGTTCTGTCTCGGCCTGGGTCGTGCGCGAGGTCGGGAGACCGGCCGGCGACGGGATGCTGCGGGGCGTGGTCGTGCAAAACAGCAGCGACGCCCCGGTCTCCCGGGTCGGGGTGCTGGTCGACGACCTCGAACCAGCCACGCGAGGCCCTCAGGGGGAGACCGGGTCGCACGGCCAGCTGTACACCCAGATCCCACCGGGGACCTACTACCTCCAGCGCAACGTCGACGACGGCGAGCCCTGGTCAGCGCCGCACGCGGTCGACCTGGTCGACGGCGAGCTCAGGCTCGTCATCGACGGCGAGTCGGTGCGCCTGGCTCCCGTGACCGAGGTGCCCGCCAAGCTGCGGATGGTCTTCCTGGGGTTCCGCGACACCGGAAACCGGCAGTGGTGGCGCGTGGGCATGGGTGAGCTCACCCGCACGAAGCCGTCCTCGTGGAACGACGTGAGCCTCCTGCGCACCGCGGTCCGCGAGCTCCCGCCCGCCGGGCGGCGCGGGCGCTGCACCGAGACCGACTCGACCGCCGTCCTCCTGCGCGAGACCGTCAACCTCCTGGTGCACCCCGACCAGCGCATCGACCCGTGCGAGCTCAAGCGCCGTGAGGTCGTGCTGACCGACAGCCCGCACGCGATAGCCACTCACGTCGCGCGGATCGGGCTCTCCGGCGGCACCGGCATGAGTCTGCGGCTGCTCACCGAAGAGTCCCTGACCCGCGACGACCACGTCTACTACCTCGAGGCCAACCGCGACGGCGCCCTGCCGGCGAAGTTCTTCTACGGCCACCTCGATCCGGACACCGTCGTCACCCCGCTGCGGGCGGCGCTGGTCCTGGCCGGCTCCGGCCACGACCACTCAGACGCCTGGACCCCGGAGACGCTGGCCGCGGCTCTGACCCGGGTGGTGCGCGAGCACCAGCTGGTCCTGCGCAACCACGGGAACGACATCCCCGAGCGCCGCGCCGCCACAGCCGGCCGGTGATGGCTCGGTTCAGACGGACGCGCGTCTTCCTCGCCCTGATGCGCCGGTCCGGCGACCATCAGGCGAGCGACCTCCGGGCGCTCCAGCTGGCCGGTCGTGACCGGCTCTGGCACTTCCTGTCCTAGCGACTCGACTAGTTGCGTCCCGAGCGGCGCACGACCACCGTGCTGCGAACGACCGTGCGCTCCTCGTCGTGGTTGTAGACCGCCTTGATGCGGTGCTTGCCCGGCTTCAGGCCGCGGAGGCGGAACAGGTTGCGCCCGTTGGGCGCGACCGCCTGCGCCTGCGTGGTCCGGGGACGGCGCGCGGTGACCGCCACGACGCCGCTGGGACGGCTGCCGTCGCTGAGCGTCACGCTCGTGCGGATCCGCACTGCTTGCTTGCGGGCGAAGGTGGTCTTGACCGGCGCGGCGCTGAACTGCGTCGTGACCGGCTCCTCGACGACGGTGAAGGGCGTGGCGCCGTAGTCGCCTCCGGCGATCAGCACCTCGGCGTAGGCCGTCTGGCCCAGGCCGTTGGGGTGGTACCAGAGCGAGGTGTTGGAACCGTCGGCCACCTGGTTGACCCAGCGCTCGCGGTTGCCGACGGGCGTGGTGGCGTCGGGCTCGTGACCCGCGAAGGCCTCCTTGACGCCGGTCACGAAGGTCATCTGGTCCGAGTGGCCGACGTTGGCGAGCGTCGCCACCTCGGCGAGGGCGACGGTGCCCTCGTCGATGAGGGTGCGGACCGCGTCGCCGGCGGCGTACGGCGGCAGACCGAACGCCATGTAGTCGTTGTCGGTCTGGAGGTAGGGATAGCCGAGCTGGACGATCTTGGCGTCCTCGCGCAGGCCCGCGTCGCGGATCGCGTCGATGTCGTCGAGAAGCAGCTGCTGGATGGCGGGCAGCTTGGCGCGGGCGGCGTCGATAGTGCCCTTGCAGCCGTTGCCGTCCTTGAGGATGAAGCACTGGGTCACGATGGCGCTGAAGCCGGCGTCGTTGCCACCCATCGTGAAGAGCACCAGGTCGGTCTCGGGAGTGATGAAGTCGACCTGCGGGCGCAGCGTGCGGGAGCAGTCGTACTCGATGGTCTCGGCGTCGACGGCGGTCGCCTTGTAGGTCCAGAACTCCTCGTCGGGGAAGCGCTGGGTGTTGCATAGGTCGCGCTTGGCGAGGTAGGCGTCGGCCTGGGCGAGCGTGGTCACGTCGAACGGCGTGGAGGTGTTGTCGCTCGCGACGTCCATCACCCGCGGGGTGACGATGTCGGCGGCCTTGCCTCCGCTGCACGCGTGGTTGGCGAGGTTGACCTCGATGCCCTTGGCGCGGATCGCGACGGCGTACTTCTCGGCCCAGTTGACCTTGCTGCGGTAGCAGTTGGTGGGGCCGTAGGTCTCGGCCTGACCTGCCTCGTTGGTGGCGCCGTTGCCGGCGGAGTAGGAGTCACCGAGCAGCACGATGTCGAGCGGCTCGAAGACCACCGTCGACTTCGCGGACGATCCGGGCGACGCCGCGACGGGAGCCGCGGGCGCGAGCAGCATCGCGCTCGCCGCGACCCCTCCCGCCAGGGTCGAGACGAAGAACTGACGGAACCTGGTGACCTGCACGGTGGCGCCTCTCTGAGCATCTGATGTCAGAGACACAACGACCCATGCGACCGCAGGCTATGGCCGTCGTCACACACGAGCGGGCAGTCGCGTGACCTCACAGGTGATTGATCGTTTGACGAGCATGACCCACGACTCTCGGCCGCACCGTCGCGCCCTCATGAAAGGTGCCGCGTAAACCGCGCCCGCCATCGTCCTGGCCACCGCCGCTCCTGCAGCGGCCGCGTCAGGCGCCGCCGATGTCATCACCACCATCCCCCCCGACGATGGACACCTTCAACGGTCCCGGAGAAGACGGCACGCTGCCGGTGCTCATCAATTTCACCAACACCAACACCGGGTCGACCGGAAGCGTGTCGATCACGGTCACGTTCCTCGGGGTGGTCGCAGGTGCCACCGCCGACCGTCCGACCGACGTCAGTCCCGGCTGGTCCTTCGTGGCGCCCGCAGGTGGCAACCAGTGCGATCGTCGCTTCACCTTCGTGAACCCTGTCGGCATCGCCGGCGCCGGAACCCCGACCGGCACCGCGGAGTCGTCGTTGGCCTTCACCATTCGCACGGTGACAGCGACTACCACCTCCACATCCCCAACATTCTGATCTCGCTGGCCGACAAGACCATCAGCGGTTTCGTCGTCCGTCCTCACACACCCTGTTGGTCCTCTCCGCGCAGAGGGCGGGTAGCACGACACCACGGCGGACCCGGTCGACCCGTCAGCAGGGCCCGCGCGACCAAGTCGAGAGTGACTCCTCCGCACTGTCCGGGATCGTCCGGTTTACCTAGAAATCCACACGAGGGATATCGGCGGGAATGCAGGGTCGCCACGTGACCTTCGTAGACCAGCACCTCCTCATCCTCGTCGCCCTCCGATCCCTTGCACCACGGCTCTACCTGGAGCTCATGCATCGCCTTCACGCCGACCAGGCCGGGTTGGAGCAGAGCAGGTCCCAGGTGGGCCAACGAAGTCAGGAGCTGGCCACCACCGAGGGCGACGTCGGCCTGCCCAATCTCACGCCGTTGCTGTCGTTACCGGACTATCGCGAGTTCCTGCATCGGGTCTCGCAGGTGACACCCGACTATGCGCCTGTCATCCAGAACGTCCTGGAGACCAAGGAGTACGAGCAGCGCCTGACGCGACTGAAGAGTCTTTCGGTCCAGGACTACCTGGGCGAGCTACGTGTGGTGTCGCCCCAGGAGGTAGTCGACGCTCTGGTCAAGGGCACCATCGTCAATTCGACCGACGAGTCCGGCGACCCCTCGCCGATCCGTAGCGATGAGGCCTACAGCGCGGCGTTCGCGGACGTACCGACCGCTACCGCCTACCTCGAGGCCTCGGTGCTCAGCTCGGTGCTGGCTCGCTTCGCGAGTCACTCCGGCGACCAGGTGGCCGATCCGCAGGGGCTGCGCCTGAATCGAGTGGTGATCGGCGGCGAGCTCAACCTCAACTGGCTCAAGCTCGACTTCCCCCTGGGATTCGAGGGTTGCGACTTTGACCACTGGGTCAGCGCCAGCCACATGACGGTGCCCTGGCTGTCCTTCGACTCGTGCGACTTCACTCCCTACGGGCATGCGATGCGCAGCGACGGCGCCCTGAACGCCGAGTTCATCCACGTCGAGACCACTCTGCGGTTCTGGGGATGTCGGGGCCTGGGCCAGCTCTTCGTGCCCCATGCCTCGATCGGGGAGTTCTCCCCCGCCAACCCGGACGTCGCCGCAGCGGAACTACCGACGGTCTTCCGGACGGTCATCGACAACGCGACGTTCGGCACCCTGGTGATTCCCGAACACGAGGGGGCGATCCCGTTCGACGTCGACGAGTCCGTACGGGTCGGTTCCCTCGTGTTCGCGGGCTCGCCCGCGAACGGGCGCGTCGCTGATAGTGCCATCGCCAGACGCCTGCACGGCTGGCTGACGCAGGGGAGCAACCGGTCCGAGGACGTGTGGTCGGAGTTCGAGCGTGCCCTGCGGCACTGCGGGCGATCGGGCGCCGCCCGCGAGTTCGCGATCCTGGGCGCCGAGGAACGTACCCGATCCTCGCGGCTCGGCTGGCTCACGCGGATCACGCTTGGGCCGACCGTGCGCTACTTCCACGACACCCTGCGGGCGATCTGGTGGGTGGCAGGGTTGATCGGCATCGCGTTCGTGGCCGCCTTCGCCTTCGCTGGCAACTTCGCTCAGTCACCGCTGTCCAACCCCTCGATGCTGCCTGCCAGCTGGTTCGACCTGTTCGGGGAGCGATTCGCGTGGTCCCTGCTGTACGCCGTAGACACGGTGGTCTCACCTCTGTCGCTCGGACAGGCCGACGCCGTGTGGCCCGAGTCCGCGGCGCTGACCGTCCTATTCGCCACGCTCAAGGGTCTCGGGCTCCTCCTCATCGCTCTCTTCGTGATCGGTGTGACCGGCTTGGCGGAGCGTCGTGGCGGCAACCGCTGACCCGGCGCGTCCGGGATCGTCCGGGATCGTCCGGGATCACCGGATCCCGGCCCGGATCGGGGGTGCGCGTGGCTACGGTCCGGGACGCGTCCCGGCGAGTCGGCCCGGACATCGGTGAGAACGAGGAGATCATGGATCAGTTGTTGAACCTGGCGGCACCCGTGCTGGCACTCATTGGCGGGCTGACCCTGTTTCGGGCGCTGTTCATGCCGCGACGTTTCACGGCCAAGCGGCCCTTCCTGTTCTTCGCCGGCACCGGCTGCCTGGCCGTCGCGACGTACTTCTACTGGGCGGCGGCCCAGTGAAGGGTCGGGGCCTGTCGGTCGCCCTGCAGGCACTCGCAGCCGTCAACGCCGTCGTGTGGTTGACCGCCGTACAGTCCTTCGTTGTCGTGATGGGCGTCGTGCTCGGCATCGCGGTGACCGTCCGGGCCGCGCGTTCCCACCAGCGCCCCTTCGAGGACTTCGGCTTCGTCGGCTGGGTCGGGTGGTTCGTCCTGGCGACCGGCGGCTGGGCGGCTCTGTACGCCGCGAACGGACGGGTCGGGGCAATCCACACGCTGTGGGTCCTCGGCTTCCTCGCCATCCGGATCGCCGCCGCCGTCGACAAGCCCGCCGCCTCGACCCGCGGGTATGGCCAGTTCGGCGGTCTCGGGGCGCCGGCGTCCGGCCCGGCCCCGTCGAGGCGTGCCCAACGCAAAGCGGAGGCAGCGCAGATAGCGGCCAACCGTCAGCATCACCTCGACTACGCCGAGCGTATCGACCGCGAGCAGAACTTTCAGGAGAGAGCCTCCGGACCGGGCATGATGACCGGCCTCGAGCCCGCCGCGCTGAGCTCGATCGACCTCGACGCCGTGCGCCCCCAGTTCATGTTCGGGTCTCCCGGCGCCGGGCTCGCCGGTGCCGGGTTCGACGCCGGCGCCGTCGCTCGTGGGACCGAGGGCGAGGTCAACTTCGCCAAGGCCATGGTCAAGCACCAGATCCTCGACCGCTTCGCGACCTTCTGGTCGGTCCACATGCCCGACGAGAAGGTCGGCGCCAGCAGTCAGTTCCAGACCGACATCGACTGCGTCGTGGTGACGGGCAAGTCGATCTGGCTCCTGGACATGAAGAACTACAACCAGGGCGACGTCACCTGGAAGTCCGAGACCAACGACGGCGTGGACGGCAAGCCCGCGCACTTCCTGATCGCGACCGACAATCAGACGGGCGGCCTGGTTGGTCCCAAGCGCAAGATGTCGCTCAACATGAGCATGGCTGCCCAGCGAATCCACCGGCGGTTCGTCGACACCGGCGTGCGCCTGCCGATCCGGAGCGCTGTCGTCCTGATGCCGCGACCCGATGGCCTCGGGCGCATCAGAGACGTCCTCTGGGCCGGCAACATTCCGGTCGCCGGTCTTCCGGACGTGCTCGCCTGGCTCACCAAGGAGCCGCCGTTCTCCCCCCAGCACCGTGACAGCCCGTTGCTGCTGGCCATGCTCAAGCCACTGATCAAGGACGAGTCGGGTTCGGCGCCCGTGCTGGGCGAGGTCAGGAGACGTACCGCGCCCGCTGCACCGACCGTGACCACCGCACCATCCGCACCCGCCGCACCCGCCGCACCCATGACCGTGAGAACCGTCGTGCCGACCGCCACGGGCACCAAGCCCTGTGGCGACTGTGGTGGAGCGGCCCAGGCCGACTGGAGCGTGTGCGAGCACTGCGGCGAGCAGCTGTGACCACCTGGCACACGCAGGTGCAGCTGCAGGTACTCAGCACGGCTTGGCAAAAGGTCGACGTGGCCAGACACACGGATCCGCGCTCGCCGCTGAGTGGTGTGCGGCTCCACCTGCTCCAGGACCAGTTGCACCTGACCGCCACCGACGACAACGTCCGTGGCGCGATCTGCCACATATCAGCCACCACCGGTCCGGGGTTCTGGGCGGTGGCACCGGCGAGCTTCCACGCCGACCTTCTCAAGGCGTTCACGCCCCGCGACCAGATCCGGCTCGGGACCCAAGGCACCCAGCTGATCGCGATCGGCGGCCACGACCGGCGACTCGCCTGGGCGTGCGGGCCCGACGCGGCCTTCACGCTGGGCTGCTTCGCGGGCCTGGGCACCGGGTGGCGCAAGATCGGAAGCGATCGCTACTGGCTCAAAGGAGCCGTCCGGCCAGCCGACGAGCTCGTGATCGAGGGCCGGTCGGTCCACCAGACCTACGACGCCTCAACGATCTTCGAGGAGGTTTACGACGAGTACCCCGACACGGACGAGCAGCACGACGAGATCAGCGAGGAGACCTTGGCGCCGGCCGCCTTCGCCGCGGTGATGGCGAAGCGATCCGCGTCCCTGTCCGCTCTTGCCGCTCCGCCCACCCTCGGCAAGACCAGCGCCGTCCTTCGTCCGCCTGCCCCCCTGTCTGACGGCCTGTCTGACGGCCTGTCTGACGGCCTGTCTGACGGCCTGCTGACGGCGACCGGTCGCGCGCCCTCCCACACGGTCCAGCAGGCCAGCGCCAGTCCGGTCGTCGCCAAGCCCGCGACCACGCTGGGCAAGCGCGAGCGACGTACGACGTGAACTCCTGGGACCGGGCCCAACCGCTGGCAACGGTGTCGGCCGGGCGACTGGTCGCGGCGTTGCGTGCGTGCGCACCGGCCGTCTCGTTCTTCGCCGACTCACCCCTGAGCGGTGTCGCGCTCCACTTCCAGTCCACAGGGCAGATCACACTCCTGGCCTCCGACGGCGTGTGCCTGGCGGTCCGGGTCGAGCCCGCGGTGGTCGCGAGCACCGCGGACGCACAGATCATCAACGTGCCCGGCTCGACCACCTCGGTCCTGGCGTCCTTCGGCGAGGCCGACGTCGAGATCCGCCTCGCACAAGGGACCCGCAGCCCACTCCTTCTCGTGCGCGGGGAGGGCGCGGAGGTGGTCGAGCACGAGCTCTGGTCCACCCGGCCCCAGTTCGACATCTACCAGGCGTTCACCGAGACAAGCGCCGGGACCACCGTCAGCGTCGCGGCCCGAGAGCTCGAACGAGCGGCGCGGGTCGACTGCGCGGACGGGTTCACGCTGGCGTTCACCCCCGGCAAGCTGTTTGTTCGTACGTCGGCAGGTCTCGCTGGTTCCCCCGTCAGCGCTGTCGTGTCAGGAGCCAGCACGCGCGTCGCCCTGTCCCCCGAGCTCCTGCGCCACGGATGGACGTTCGCTCGCGCCGGCGCGTCGCGGGGCGCCTCCTCGCTGGTCATCGAGGTGTTGCACGACGCTCGAATCCTCAAGATCTACGGGCACGACACGGACAGCCAGACCTTCGGTTCCGATGACTTCTACCTCAGCGCAACGGGCTTCAGGTTCGCGGAGTTCAACACCTGGCTCGGGCTGTGCGAGACCCACGTGCCCGGCACGCCGCCCGCTGAAGCGACTCACCCAGCTGACCCGCCGGCCCACCCATCGGGCCCGGCCCAGGTCATCGACGTCGACACCGTCCTGGCCAAGCTCGACGCGATCACCGGTCAGGCCGAACTGAAGCAGCAGGTCAAACGGCTGTCCGCCCAAGTGCGACTCGATCGCGAGCGCCAAGAGCTTGGGCTCCGGACGGGTCATCCGGGAACGCACATGATCTTCACCGGCCCGCCCGGCACGGGCAAGACCACGGTGGCCCGGTTGATCGCCGAACTGCTGCACGCCCTCGGCGTCCTCCCGGAGCCGAGGGTCGTGGAGGTCGACAAGGCGGGCCTGGTCGCTGCACATGTCGGCGGTTCGGAGGAGAAGACGACCGCCGCGATCCAGAGCGCCATCGGCGGGGTGCTGTTCATCGACGAGGCGTACGCCCTGGCCGAGGACCAGTTCGGCCGCAGCGCCATCGATGTGCTTCTCAAGGCCCTGGAGGACCGTCGCGGCGAATTCGTCTGCATCGTCGCCGGCTACACCGACCGGATGAACGAGTTCGTCGCTTCCAACCCCGGAATCAGGTCGCGCTTCCTACGCACGATCGACTTCACGCCCTACTCGACCGACGAGCTGGTGCACATCGGCTGCGCGATGGCGACCCAGGTCGACAATGAGCTCGACAGCGGCGCCGTTGACGCCCTGAGCGCGCGGCTGCGGACCGAGGAGCGCCGCGGCACCTTCGACACACCCGAGTGGGGCAACGCCCGCTCGGTGCGCAACGTCGTCGATGCAGCGCTCGCGGCCCGCGACCTGCGAATCGAGATCCAGGAGGCCGATGAGGCATCCGCGCCGGTCGGACCCGGTGAGCGCCGCAGGCTGCTGACGACGCTCACGGCCGTCGACATCGACCAGGCCTGCGACGAATTCCGGATCGGGGTCGGCGGTGGGTCCGGGGAGTCGGTCGAGGACGTCCTGGCCGAGCTCGGTCGCCAGGTCGGCCAGGAGCAGCTCAAGCGGCAGGTAGAGGTGCTGCTCGCCGGCGCCCGCGCCGCCAGGCTCCGCGCTGACCAGGGCCTGGAGTCGGGCCGCCCCGACCTGCCGCACC
>NZ_JAXMNS010000009.1:0-22446 GCF_034670285.1 Nocardioides sp.
CGCTTCGGCATCACGATCCTGACCGACCTCCCCTGGTCGGAGTCCCGTCCTCGCTGGCAGGCCGCGGAGGAGATGGGCTTCGACCACGCCTGGACCTACGACCACCTGGTGTGGGGAGGTCTGCCCGAGGCGCCCTGGACCACCGCCACCCCGGTGCTCGGTGCGGCGGCGGCGGTCACCTCGACGATAGGACTCGGCACCCTGGTCGCCTCGCCCAACTTCCGTCACCCCTACCTGCTCTTCCGCGACGCCCAGGCGCTGGAGGACCTCAGCGACGGCCGGTTCCTCCTCGGCCTCGGCACCGGCGGCACCCTCGACTCCGGGCTGCTGGCCACGGGTGAGCTGTCGGTGGGGGAGCGGGTGAGCCGTTTCCAGGAGTTCGTCGACCTGCTGGTGCGGCTGCGCGAGGAGGACCACGTGTCGGCCGACGGCCGGTGGTTCTCCACAGCAGACGCCCGCACGCTGCCGCCGCTGCGCCGCACGCCGTACGTCGTCGCCGCCAACGGCCCGCGCTCCCTGCGCTACGCCGCCCGGGTCGGCGACGGGTGGGTGACCACCGGTCCGTCCGTGGAGGACGTCGAGGAGTGGTGGGCCGGGCTCGCCGAGGCGAGCGCGTTCTACGACGACGAGCTCCACGCACGGGGTCGCGCCGACGACGGCCTGCCTCGCTACCTGTTGCTCGACTCGGCCCCCCACCTGTCGGCGGCGGGTCGCACGTCGCTGTCGAGCGTGGAGTTCTTCACCGACCTCGTGGGTCGCGCCGGCGATCTCGGCTTCACCGACGTGGTGACGCACTGGCCGCGCGACGAGGAGCCCTACGCGGCGTCGACAGCGGTGCTGGAGGCCGTGGCCCGCGACGTGATGCCGGGCCTGCGAGAGGTGTGAGGCCCGCGCTTCCGGCCCGGTGGGGGGGGGAACGGGCCGGAAGCGAGACCACTGCCGGCCTGCCCCCATGACAGGTCGGAAGTGATCACACCCGAATCGGGTGGTGGCTTCGAGGAGTTCAACGAGGCGCCCGGCTCGGGGTTACGCCCCGGGGTAGAAAGATCGAGGGCCCCCGTCCGCAGCGGACGAGGACCCTCGGATCGGGTGGTGCTGAGTCAGTTCAGTGCGTCGACCGCCGCGACGACGTCGACGAGGCCGTAGCCCTTGTCGAAGGACGTCGTACCGAGCGGGCCCGACTCGTAGGCCGCGCCGTCGGTGAACTTGTGGGCGGTGGTCTTCAGGGCCGTCTCGATCTGAGCAGGCGTGGCGTCGGGCTTGGCCTGGAACAGCTGAGCGACGATGCCGGCGATGTGCGGGGCCGCCATCGACGTGCCGCTGATGGTGTTGAACGTGCCGAGGTCGAGCGGGCCGGGGCCGTTGCGGAAGTCGAGCCCGGTGGTGCAGATCGGCAGGTAGATCCGGCAGGCCGAGGTGATGCCGTCGCCGGGGGCGGAGATATCGGGGTAGGTGCCCTGGGCGCCGTCACGGCCGCGCGAGGAGAACGACGAGACCTCACCGTTGCGGGTGCCGTTGTCGAGGTCGTTGTAGGAGGCCACCGACAGCACGCCACCGGTCGGGTCCTGTCCGGGCGGGTTGGAGAAGCTCTCGGAGCCGTCGCCGCCGTCGTTGCCGTTGGCCCACACGGTCACGACACCCTCGGCTGCCAGCGCACGCTGGAGCTTGACGGTGGCCGACTGCGGGTCGAAGGAGCCGCCGCCGGTCGGACCGTAGGAGTTGTTGGTGACCTTGATCGGCGGGCACTCGGCGGCCGAGACGCCCGCACCGCAGGGTGCCTCGTGGTTCTCGAGGACCCAGTTGAGGGCGGAGTCGGCGCCGAGGATCAGCAGCACGGCGCCGGTCGCGAGAGAGACGACCTTGGCGCCGGGGGCTGCGCCCTGGAGCGTCTCGCCGGAGCTCAGCGTGGTCGGCCGGCCCGCGACGATGCCGCTGACGTGGGTGCCGTGGCCACCGGCCGCCGTGGTGTCGGTGTCGAGGAAGCCGGGCACGGGCAGGACCGAGCAGGCGGTCGTGGCCGGCACGCAGACGGTCTTGAGGTTGGCGACCACGGCGCTGCTGCCGTCGTCCTCGGCGAAGTAGGGGTGGGTCGGGTCGATGCCGGAGTCGATGACCGCCACCGAGACGCCGGAGCCGTCGAGCGCGGAGCCGTTGGCCCCCGTGCGGGTGGCGATGGCCTCCTTGCCGCGGGTGGCGGTGTTGGAGGTGTCGTTGAAGAACTCGATCGGCGCGTTGCCCTCGACGTAGGTCACGCCACTCGCGGCGCGCACGGCGTCGATCTGAGCCTTGGTGCCCGTGGCGGCGACGACGGCGATCTTGGCGAAGGTCGTCGACGTGGTCATGCCGGTCTCGCGGACGGCGCGCTGGGCATCGGCGAGGGTCGCGCCGTGGACCAGGACCGTCGAGCGCCCGGACAGCGACGACATGATGTCGGCGAGGTAGGGCGAGACCGGTGCGAGGCCGGACGAGGCGGAGGTCGCCGACGGCGACGCCTGTCCGACTGCTCCGAGGGCGGTGGCGGCCGAGGGGGCCATCAGGGCTGCGCTGCTGAGCAGCGCGGCTGCTCCCAGGGCGATGGTCGAGCGGATGGGACGTGGGGTCGTCAAGATGACTCCTGGGGTCAGACACTCCGTGGGGTGCAGCGACGCCCACCCGAAATGGGGCGCTCCGGAGCTTGGGGTTGAAGTCCCAACGACAGACCTCCGCAAGCGTTACGTCTGCGATGAGACGAGGACGAGGCCGCCTGCGCTGGCAGGCGCTGGCAGGATGGCGCCATGTCCCGGCGCGTGCACCTTCACATCGGTGCGCCCAAGACCGGGACCACCGCGATCCAGACGCGCCTGCAGCGCAATGCCGCCAACCTGGCCCGGCACGGCGTCCTCGTGCCACGGGGGACGGGTGCCCGTCCGGCCGGCCTGGCGTTCCGGGCCTCCCTCGAGCTGATGGGCATGGTCATGGGCCAGGACCCGGCCCTGATCGAGGGGTCGTGGGACGAGCTGGTCGGTCAGGTGCACGGCCACGACGGGCCGGTGGTCATCAGCCACGAGGGATTCGTGCGGTGCGACGAGGACGCCGTGGCACGGGTGGTCGAGGCGCTGGGTCACGAGGCCGAGCTGCACGTGATCTACAGCGCGCGCGCCCTCGGCCGCCAGCTCGTCTCGGGCTGGCTCGAAGGACTCAAGAACGGCGGCACCACCGACCTCGCCACCCACTTCGACCGAGCTCGCACCGGCGAGCTCTGGCTGCAGGCGTCGTTCGACGTGCCCGCGGTCCTCGGTCGCTGGCTGACCCACCTGCCGGCTGAGCGGGTGCACCTCGTCACCGTGGCGCCGCCGGGCGGTGACCGATCAGCCCTGTGGCGCCGGTTCGGGAGCCTCACCGGCATCGACGACTCCTGGGTCCCGACCCAGCCGAGCAGGATCAACGAGTCGTTCGGGATCCCCGAGGCCCAGGTCCTGCTGGCTCTGAACCGGCTCCTCGACGGCTCGAACCGCCGCGGGGGCCCGCACCAGCGAGTCGTGCGCCGCACGGTGGTCGGGCAGGGGCTCGCGGGTCGCGACAGCCCGCGTCCCGGGGTGCCACCGTCCGAGACCGAGTGGCTGGACGCCGAGATCGAGCGCTGGATCGCCTGGGTGCTGGCCAGCGGGGTGGACGTCGTCGGCGACCTCGCCGAGCTGAGGTCGGATCCCGTGCCGGTCGCCGACTGGGTCGACCCCGACGTGCCGCACCCCGCCACCACCGAGGCCGCTCTGGCGGCGCTGACGGCGCTGGTCGTGGAAGCCGAGCACCGCGGCTCACCCGTGGGTCCCGGGGCCGATCCGGGTGTCGGCCGCGGCGGCTAGCCTCGCTGCATGGGGTGGACCGGCAGGAGCACGGGTGAGTCGAGGGTGAGCCGGGAGTGAGCCGAGAATGAGTTTCGTGCCGGTCACCGGCACCGCCACGCTGCGAGCGGCCGATCCGCCCCGCGACAGCGTGGTCGAGTTCAGCGACGACCGGCGCACCATCGAGCTGCCGCTGCGCGCGGCGCTGCCGATCCTCAGTAAGGCCCGCGCCCGCGACGACGTCCATCCCAGCGTGGGTCTGCTCTCGGGCGCGGTGATGCTGGGCATGCGCCTGGTCGCCGCCGGCAAGTTCGAGCCCTCGGAGTCCCAGCAGAGCTGGCGGGCTGCGCCGCTCGACGCAGCCGACGACGAGCGGGTCCTGATGCTGGCCGACTCGCGCAGTCACGACGGACTCGACGCCGCCGCCGCCGAGCAGGTGGTGCGTCAGATGCTCGACGCCGTCATCGACGTGATGCCCCGCAGCGCCCCGGTGGGCAGCACGCGCGCGAGCACCGATCGCGCTCCTGCCACCACTGCCACCACTGCTACCACTGCCATTGGGGCCGCGGCACCCGCCGACCGCCCTGCTGGCGGCTTCGGCGACCGTTTCCAAGAGCGGTTGGCGCTGCGTCGCGCCCAGCACGAGGCGGACGAGCGTGGCGCGGCCGGCGGGTCGCACCAGCGCGGCGAGGACCCCGAGGAGTCCCGGCTGCCCCAGCTGGTGCGGCTCTCGCTGCGGCTCGAGGCCGACGAGGACGAGCTCGTCGCGGGCGCCGTCCGCGTGGTGCTCCAGGCCCACGACGAGCGCAACCCGCTGCACGTCTGCGATGCCGCAGAGCTCTACTCGCAGCCCGACGGCGCCACGGGCACCCACCACGGCTTCGGCTCCCGGGCGAGCACGCACGCGAGCATCGCGCTGCGCACCGCGGCCGAGGCCTGGCCCGTCCTCGACCGGATGCTGGCGCTGCGGGTGCCCGACCAGATCACCCTCGACACCGACGAGCTGGTGAGCCTGCTCGACACCGGGGTCGAGGCGCTCGAGGCCATCGGGGTCGAGGTCCGGTGGCCGACGAGCCTGGGGCGCGACCTCACCGCGACGGCGGTCCTCGAGCGCGAGGAGCGGCGCGCGACCAACGGCGCGGCGTCGGCCGCCCGGGAGGAGCCCCTCCAGGAGCCGCTGCTCGGCACGGAGTCCCTCTTCGGCTTCCGCTGGCAGCTCGCGATGCACGGCGACGACCTGACCGCCGAGGAGATGGACGAGCTGGCCGGCGCGGCCTCCCCGATCCTCAAGCTGCGGGGCAGCTGGACGGTCGTCGACCCCGCCACCGCCCGCAAGGCGAAGAAGCGCCTGATCCGCACCGTGAAGCCGGCCCAGGCGATCGCCGCAGCCCTCACCGGAGCAGTCACGATCACGGCCCCGGGCGCCCTTGCCGACGGGGTGCCCGACGAGCAGCCCGTCGTGGTCGGCGCCTCGCTGCTGAAGGTGCGCGAGCGGCTGCTGGCCGCCGCGGTCCGGCCGCCGATCGAGACGCCGTCCGGGCTCGACGCCCACTTGCGTGACTACCAGCGCCACGGCTTGACCTGGCTGGCCGACCTCACCGACCTCGGCCTCGGTGCGTGCCTGGCCGACGACATGGGGCTGGGCAAGACGATCACCGTGATCGCCCTCCACCTCCACCGCCGCGAGGTCGCAAGACAGCAGGGTCGACGCGCTCCCGGCCCGACGCTCGTGGTGTGTCCCGCGAGCCTGCTGGGCAACTGGGAGGCCGAGGTCCGACGCTTCGCCCCCGGCGTCGCCGTCCGCCGCTTCCACGGCACCGGTCGCGAGCTGGGCGACCTCCTGGTCGACGACCCCGGCCAGGCAAGCCTCATCGGGAGCGATGACGACGCCGGCTTCGTGCTGACGACCTACGGCACGATGCGGGTCGACGCCGCGGCTCTCGGCGAGGTCGACTGGGACCTCGTCGTCGCCGACGAGGCGCAGCACGTCAAGAACCCCGCCTCCTCCACCGCACGCGCCCTGCGCGGCATCACCAGCCAGGCGCGCGTCGCGCTCACCGGCACGCCGGTGGAGAACAACCTCACCGAGCTGTGGGCGATCCTCGACTGGGCGATCCCCGGCCTGCTGGGCAGCCGCAACGCCTTCCGCAAGGTGTGGGCGGGTCCGATCGAGTCGGGGCTCGAGCCCACCAAGGCGCGACAGTTCGCCGACCTGATCGAGCCGTTCCTGCTGCGACGCCGCAAGTCCGACCCGGGCATCGCCCCCGAGCTGCCGGCCAAGACCGAGACCGACCACCCGCTCAGCCTCACCCGCGAGCAGGTCGTGCTCTACGAGGCCTTCGTGCGCGAGACCATGGAACGCATCGAGCGGGCCGACCCCGACGCGCGCCGCGGGCTGGTGCTCGCCCTGCTCACGGGTCTCAAGCAGATCTGCAACCACCCCGCACAGTTCCTCAAGCAGTCCGGCACGGCCGTGCGGCTCTCAGGGCGCTCGGAGAAGCTGGACCTGCTCGACGAGATCCTCGCGACCGTGCTGCCCGAGGGCGGCGCCGCGCTGGTCTTCACGCAGTACGTCGCCATGGGGCGCCTGGTCGAGGCCCACCTGACGAAGACCGGCGTGCCTCACCAGTTCCTGCACGGTGGCACCCCGGTGCGTGAGCGTGAGGCGATGGTCGCGCGCTTCCAGCAGTCCGGCGCAGAGGACTCCGCCGACGGGGGCGTGGCGCCGGTGTTCCTGCTGTCGCTCAAGGCGGGTGGCACCGGGCTCAACCTCACGCGCGCCGATCAGGTGATCCACCTCGACCGGTGGTGGAACCCTGCCGTCGAGGAGCAGGCCACCGACCGGGCCTACCGGATCGGTCAGACCAAGCCTGTGCAGGTGCACCGGATGACGATGCAGGGCTCGATCGAGGAGAAGGTCGCCAAGCTGCTCGGTCGCAAGCGGGCCATCGCCGACGCCGTCCTCGGGCGCGGGGAGGCGGCGCTGACCGAGCTGAGCAACGACGAGCTGCGCGACCTCGTGACGCTGCGGCCCGAAGCCCGTGCCTGATGAGTGCCCGATGAGAGCCCGATGAGTGCCCAGTCCAGGTCCGAGGTGATCGCGCACCCGCCGCTCGCGGCTCGCCGGGGCGCCGCGCGCGCCACCACCTGGTGGGGCAAGGCGTGGGTGCGGGCGGTGGAGGAGTCCGCGTATGCCGATGACGAGCTGCGCGCTGCGCGGGCGCTCGCCCGCCAGGGGGCGGTGGGCGGCATCTCGCTGGGCCGCGGACGCCTCGTCGCAGCGGTCGCCGACTCCCGGGGGCTGTGGAGCGTCGCCGTCGCGCTCCCGACGGTCGACTCCGAGGCAGGCGAGGCGCTGGTCGAGGTCGTGGCGGCTGAGGCAGGTCGTATCGGGGCGCTGCTGGCCGGCGACCTCCCGCACACCCTGGTCGAGCACGCCGACGAGGCCGGCGTCGAGCTGTTGCCATTCGGCGGTGAGCTGGAGTGCTCCTGCTCGTGCGACGCCTGGGTCGACCCCTGCCCGCACGCCCTGGCGGTGCTCTACCAGGCTGCCTGGCTGCTCGATCGCTCGCCGCTGCTACTCCTCCACCTGCGCGGACTGCCCCGCGAGGAGCTGTTGGCGCGGTTGCACGCGCTCACGACCCGGGCCGTGGCGCCGACGTCGCTCCCCACATCCGCACCGTCCGAAGACAACCAGGTCGACGCCGATGTGGACGTCGCGCTCGATGCGGCCGACCGCGCGGCGCAGCTGCTCAGCCGTCTGGATGCCGGCGGCTCCATCGACCACCTGCTCTGACGGTTCGCCGCCGGCTGCCTCGGTAGCCCGGCGTGCGCACGAGGTGGTCTAAGCCACTTTCCTACCGGTTCGTAACTTGGCTTCTCCGGTGACGTTGATCACGACACCACCACCCCGGATCGAGAGAAGTCATGTCTACGAGTCGAGCCCTCCGACGACGCGAGCTACCTCGCGCGGCAGCTTTCACCACCCTGGCTGCCCTCACCGCTCCGCTGACGGTTGCGGTCCTGACCCTGGCCGGCCCGGCCGTCGCCGCCGACAACGGCGCGAAGCCCGGGAAGTTCAACGGAGGGGTGCTGCTGCAGGACGGCTGGTGGTCCAGGAGCAACGAGCCGCCGCCGGAGACCGGACTGGCCCAGCCGCCCAGTGTCCCGGCCGTCAACGCGCCGGAGGGCACCATCCCGGTCGCCCTGATCAACGACGAGCCAGAGCGGGTCGCTGCTCTCGAGTTCGACCTCAAGGGCCCCGACGACGCCATCGTCACCGAGGTGATCCTCGCGATGCAGGAGTCCGAGGAGCGCGGGGCCAACATCAACTCCGACCTGGCGACGCTGATCGCCTGCCCGGTCACCGAACCGTTCTGGGTGGGAGTCGACAACGGTGCCTGGACCACCCGGCCCGCCTTCGACTGCGAGGGCGCGGTCGCTCCCGGCGTACGCAGCAAGAAGGGCCTCTGGACCTTTGACCTGACGTCCCTGGCCGGCGCCTGGAACTCCTCGACGCGGGAGAACTCGCCGGCTGTGGTCCTGGTGGGTGCTCCGGCAGCTGACCCGGCCCAGGGCGCGCCGAGCTTCCAGGTCGCCTTCGACGCAGAGAAGGGGATCGGACTGGCAGCCTCGGTCGACAAGTCCTCTGCCCCCGGCGACGGGGACGGCGACGGCGGGTTCGGCTCGACCGACGGCTCCACCGACGGGTCGACCGACGGGTCCACCGGCGGGGGCTCCGAGCCCTCCAGTGGTGGCGGCACGACGGGGTCGTTCGGCTC
The DNA here is from genome assembly GCF_034670285.1 of Nocardioides sp. Taxonomy (GTDB): domain Bacteria; phylum Actinomycetota; class Actinomycetes; order Propionibacteriales; family Nocardioidaceae; genus Nocardioides. Next base: position 8,603 of record NZ_JAXMNS010000009.1, read on the forward strand.
CGGGAGCATCAGCACCGGCGGCGGCAGCATCGACTCAGGTGACTCCGGCGACTCGGCCGACCTCGGGCCGCTCGCGGCCCCCGACTCCTCCGGGGTCGACGAGGGCAGTGCCGCCGAGGGCGAGCCCGCCGGCGGTGGCATCACTCCCGACGCCGTCGACAACAACGAGCAGGCGCTCGTCCCGGTCTCGGCCTCCTCGGCCTGGTACGCCGGGCTCGGTGCGCGCGCCGTGGCCCTGGCCGTGGTCGCCCTGATGCTGGCCTACCTCGTGATGGTCGCGATGGGCGGCTCCGCCCAGCCCGTCGTCGGAGGACGTCAGCGCGGGGTCGGCAAGGCCCTCGAGCGACTTCGCGCAGCACGCCCGCCCGGCTTCACCCGCGGTGCCTCGGCCACCGCCCCCAGCTCGCCCCCCACCAGCACCACTTCCGGTGCTGGCGCCATCATCACCTTGGAGGACCGCACGTGAACACCCGACTCAGCTCCGCAGTCGTCGCGATCGTCGCCTGCGCCGGCCTGGCCGCGTGCGGACAGAAGCCCGGCATCGAGACCGCGGTCCCGGCCGGCGGGTTCGTTGCCGTCGACGGCTCGGTGGTCGACTCCCAGGGAAACGTGGTGGACCCCGCGACCGGCACCGCCATTGACTCCTCGGGCGGCTCCGGCGGCGACTTCGGCTCGGTGGGGGGATCGACCGGTGGGTCGACCTCGTCCGGGTCCTCGGGCGGCTCCGGCGGCTCCGGCGGCTCGGGCACCACGACCTCGGGCGGCTCCGGCAGCTCGGGGGGCTCGACCGGCGGCGGCGAGCAGCCGCAGACCACGGGCGGCGGCTCGGCACCCGCAGCGCCGTCCGGTGGCGGCGACACGACCGGTGTCACCGACAGCACGATCAAGATCGGCGTCCACGCGCCGGTGACCGGTGCCGCGGCCGTGCCGCAGAGCTCGTTCGAGCGGGCGGTCGGCGTCTACTTCAAGGCGATCAACAACGCCGGCGGCATCAACGGCCGCAAGATCGAGGTCTTCTTCGAGGACGACCAGTTCCGTCCTGACGTGGCGCGCGTGAAGTGCAAGGAGATGGCCGAGCAGGAAGAGGTCTTCCTCCTCATCGGCGGCGCGGGCGCCGACCAGATCGATGCCTGCGCCCGGTACGCCGACTCGGTCGGGGTGCCCTACATCTCGGCGGGCGTGCACCAGAACCGCCCCGGCCAGGTGCCGCTCGGTGACCTGTCGACGTACTTCGCGGTGTCGCTGTCCTACGAGCAGCAGGTGCCGATGCTCGCCAACCTCTACAAGGAGCGTCTGGCCGGCAAGAAGGTGGTCGTCATCACCGCCGACAACGACTCGCTCAACGACTTCCACTCGGGCGCCGAGTCCGCGCTCAAGTCGGCTGCCGGGGGAGCCTTCCAGTACGCCGCCCGGATCCCGAAGAACACGCAGTCCGAGGCGCTCTCCATCGGCACCCGGATCTGCAACGCCGGTGCGGAAGCAGTGATCTGGAACGCCAGCCCGAGCACGCTGCTCAACGTCTCGAAGTCGATGGTCTGCACCCCGACGTTCATCGGTCCCGGTCTGACCAACGGCCTCAACATCGTGGCCGCGGCGGGTTGCCCGAACATCGACAACTCCTACTTCTACTCGACCTTCCCCGGCATGGACGTGATGCGACGCAACGCTGACTTCGTCCGTGACTACCGCAGCGCCAACAACGCCGAGCCCGACGACATCGGCGCGGCGATCTACGGCATCGAGAAGGTCGTCGTCGCCATGATCGCGGCGGCCGGCAAGGACCTGTCGCGCGAGTCGCTCAGCGCGGCGATCGCCAACAAGAAGGTGTTCAACACCGGCGTCCTCCCGCCGACCAACTTCACCTCCCGCTTCGGCGGCACCGCGATGCACCTGCTGCAGGTCGACTGCGCCAAGCGCGAGTACGTCACGGTCCGCCAGAACGAGCGGCCCTGATGGACGGCTTCGCCCAGGAGTTCGCCATCGCGATGACGTCGGGCCTCCTGCGAGGCAGCGTCTACGCCCTGGTCGCACTCGGGATCGTGCTCGTGTTCCGGGCCTCGGGGGTGTTCAACTTCGCCCAGGCCGAGTTCGGCACGACGGGTCTCTTCGCCGCCTATGCCGCCCTCGAGCTGTGGGGGTGGGGCTATCCGCTGGCGTTCGTCTTCGGCCTGGTCGTGGCGATCGCGATGGGGCTGGCCACCGAGCGGCTCGTCATCCACCCGCTGCGCAACGCCTCCAAGGTGACGGTCCTGGTCGGCACGGCCGGCGTGGCGCTGACGGCCATCGGTCTGCAGTTCTGGCTGTTCAACGAGACCCTCATCATGACGATGCCGAAGATCAGTGACGCCTTCTTCGTCACCCCGTGGGGCGCGGCGGTCACGGTCCAGGCCCTCATCACCGCCGGGGTCCTGGCCGTGGTGGCCGTCCTGCTGGCTCTCTTCTTCCGGTCGCCCTCGGGCCTGGCGGTCCAGGCAGCCCAGCAGGAGCCGGTCGCGGCCGAGCTGATCGGGATCTCCGTACGACGGGTCTCGATGATGACCTGGGGCATCGCGGCCGCCCTGGGTGGTCTCGCCGGCCTGCTGACGGGTCCGATCCTCACCTTCACCGCGGCCTTCCTCAGCTTCGGCGCCTTCGCCGCGCTGCTGCCCGGCTTCATGGCGGCGGTGCTGGCCGGCATGCGCAGCATGCCGGGCGCCGTCGCCGGTGGCCTCGTGGTCGGCTGCGTCGAGCAGCTGGGCTCGCTCTCGGTGCTCTCCACGCGGATCCCCGGCACCGGAGCAGCAGTGCTGTTCGTGTTCCTGCTGGCCGTGCTCCTGATCAAGCCGCAAGGCGTGTTCGTCGGAAAGACCGTGACCGCATGAGCACCACCGAGAACGACACGACGCGGGCCATCCCGGTCGCCGACCTCGAGCCGGCGTCCGAGCCCGCACCCAAGAAGGCCCGGCGCGTCCGGTCTCGCAAGGCCTCCGCGGACGTCGACCTGACGCCGCCGGCCGAGGAGACGCCCTTCACCCCCGGCCCGTACGGCAAGGCCGCGCGCGGCTTCGTGTGGGGCTTGCTGGCGTGGTTCGTGATCGCGGTCCCGGCCAACTTCCTCTCGCCCTTCGAGCTCGGGGTCTCCGACGTGGGCGCCGCGACCGAGGCAGCGATCTTCGGCATCGTGGGGCTCTCGCTCAACATCCTGCTCGGCTACGCGGGCCAGATCTCCCTCGGACACCAGGCGTTCGTCGGCATCGGTGCCTTCACCTCGGCCTACATCGTCACCGACCTCCAGCTCTCCTTCTGGTTCGGCATGCTCATCGCCGCCGGGCTCGGCGGAGCGGTCTCGGGCGTGCTCGGGGCGATCTCGCTGCGGCTGACCGGCCTCTACTTCGCGCTGGTCACCTTGGCCTTCGGTGCGTTCGCCGAGCAGACCCTGCTCGGCATCCCCGAGATCACCGGCGGCGAGGGCGGCAAGGCCGCACCACGACCGGCCGGCTTCGAGACCGAGCTGCGCTACTACATCCTCTGCCTCGCGATCCTCGCGATCGTGCTGCTGATCGACTGGCGCCTCACCCGCAGCAAGGCCGGCCGCGCGCTCGCCGCCCTGCGCGAGAACCCGCGAGTGGCGGCGACGTACGGCATCAACGTGAAGAACTACGTCCTGCTCGCGTTCGTGCTCTCCGGGCTCATCGCCGGTGTCGCGGGGGCGCTCCTCGCCCACCACGACGAGGTGATCGTGGGTCAGAAGTTCGGCTTTCGGCTCGCGCTGCTCTTCGTGATGATGACCGTCGTCGGTGGTCTGCGCAGCCGCTCGGGCGTCGTGATCGGGGCCGCCTTCTTCGCGCTCCTCGAGACCGGCAAGCTGCTCGAGATGGTCGACAAGCCGCTCGGTGCCGTCGGCTTCAGCCTCACCGACTTCTTCGAGGGCACCATCGGGCTGCCCCAGGAGTTCGTGGCGCTCGTGGTGGGACCGATCCTGCTGCTCGTCACGATCACGCTCTACCCCGGAGGAATCGGGCAGCAGATCGCTCCCGTGCGCGAGTGGCTCCTCGGACGCCGCTTCGATCCCCACGCAGGCAAGGTCGAGGAGGTGACCGTCAGCGATGTCCGTGCTTGAGATCAACGACCTGTCCATCCACTTCGGGGGCATCAAGGCCCTCCAGCACGTCTCGATCAAGGCCGGCGAGTGGGAGATCGTGGGCATCATCGGCCCCAACGGCGCCGGCAAGACGACGCTGTTCAACTGCATCACCGGCTTCTACACCCCGACGTCCGGGACGGTCAGCTATCGCGGCCAGGACATCAGCCGGCTGCCGGTGCACAAGCGCACCGCCCTCGGCATCGGTCGCACCTTCCAGAACGTCGGCCTCGTCAAGAACGCCACCGTCCTGGAGAACCTCCTCACCGCCCAGCACCTCCAGGTCGGCTACGAGCCGGTGGCCGGGATCCTCGGGTCGCCGGGCTCCTTCGCCGAGGAGGCACGGCTCAGCGAGCGCGGCGAGCAGATCCTCGAGCTGCTCGAGCTCACCGACGTCGCCCGAGCGCGGGTCGCCGACCTGCCGTACGGCGTGCTGAAGCGGGTCGAGATCGCGGCCGTGCTGGCCACCGACCCCGACGTCCTGCTCCTCGACGAGCCCGGCTCGGGCATGGGACCCGAGGAGGCCAACGACCTCGGCGACCTGCTCCTGCGGCTGCGCAAGGCCTTCGGGCTGACGATCGTGATGATCGACCACCACGTGCCGCTCGTGACCCGGATCTCCGACCACGTCTACTGCCTCAACTTCGGCGAGGTGCTCGCCGAGGGTCCCCCCGACGTCGTACGACGCCACCCCGACGTGGTGCGTGCCTACCTCGGCGAAGAGGAAGCCCCAGAACCCACCGGCACTGCTCACACCGGAGAAGAGGTGCGGCTCTGATGGCCCTGCTCGAGATCAAGGACCTGGTGGTCGGCTACGGCCGCTACCCCGTGCTCCACGGCATCGACTTCGTGGTCGAGGAGGGCGAGGTCTGCGTGCTGCTGGGGCTCAACGGCGCCGGCAAGACCACCACGGTCTCCACCGTGGCGGGCCTGTTGAAGCCCACGTCGGGGCAGGTGCTCTTCGACGGCTCCTCGCTCGGGCGTCGCTCGCCCTCGGCCCGCGTCAAGCACGGCGTGTCGCTGTGTCCCGAGGGACGACGCGTCTTCCCTCGGCTGAGCGTGCAGCAGAACCTGCGCCTCGGGGCCTGGTCGCAGCGGCGTCACGCCAAGACGGTCAAGCGCCAGCTCGAGCTCGTCCTCGACTACTTCCCGCGCCTCGACGAGCGGGCCGACCAGATGGCCGGAACCCTCTCGGGCGGTGAGCAGCAGATGCTCGCCGTCGGGCGTGCCCTGATGTCGAAGCCCCGGCTGCTGATGATCGACGAGGCCTCGCTCGGGCTCTCCCCGACCGTGGCCCGCACCGTCTGGGAGGCCGCTGCGCGGATCGCCCGTGACGGCACCACGGTGCTGATGGTCGAGCAGAACGCCGGCGCCCTGCCCTTCGCCGACCGGGCGCTGATCATGGAGAAGGGCACCGTGGCCCACACCGCGGTCGGCGACGACATCCGCAACGTCAACCTGCGCGAGGCCTACCTCGGTGCCTGACCCGGCATCCTCGGCCAGCACATCCCCACCTTCAAGGAGCACCAGATGAACAACCCCAACCTCGCCCGTCTCGGCGGTCAGCTCGGCGTGCTGATCTGCCTGCTCGGCTTCGGCGTCATCTTCTTCGGCTGGAACGGCGCGGCCAGCAAGAACGTGTCGATGGCCCAGTTCCCGTTCCTGATCTCCGGCGGCGTGACCGGGGTCGCCCTCGTGGTGATCGGGGCGGCGATGCTGATCATCCAGAACGCCCGCGAGGACCGCGCACGTCTCGAGGCCGTCATGGAGCGAGTGGCTGCGGCTCTCGAGGCCGGCGCTGCCGGCACCCGGGGTGGCGCGCACGCGGGCGTCGGTGGCGTCGGTGGCGTCAGCGGCGGCGGTGCGATGGTGCTCGCCGGCACCACCTCCTACCACCGGCTCGACTGCAGCCTGGCCGAGGCGCGCGACGAGGCCCACGTCGTGGGCCTCGAGGAGGCGTTCAGTCGTCGCATGGAGCCGTGCCGCGTGTGCCGGCCGCCGTCGATCGCTCACGCCTCGGCCTGACCCCGGTCCACCCCGGGCCGTCTCGCCGGGCCAAGGTGAGGTCGTGGGAACACACTGTCGAATGTCGGTGGTAGCTAGTAGAATCGAGTCGTGCGAAAGACACCCATGCCGACCGCCCTCCAGGTGGTCGCCGACGCCAAGTCGGCCGCCGCAGCGGCTGAGGTCGTCGCGCTGCAGGCAGTGGTCGCATGGGCAACCGAGTACCGCGTCGACAACTCGGTGGTTGATGACACGACCTTTGGTGCCGGTGGCGTGATCCTCGGCGGGGTCGGGTGCCCGCTGGTCGATGAGTTCGCCGCCTACGACCTCGCAGCCGTGCTCGGGATGAGCAGCGACGGCGGCTGCACCTACGTCGCCAAGACGCTCGAGCTGCGCTACCGACTGCGCCGTATCTGGGAACAAGTCGTGGCGTTGAAGGTGCCGGTGTGGAAGGCCTTCGTCGTCTGTGAGCGCACCCTCACGCTGTCGTTCGAGGCCGCCAGGTACGTCGACCAGATGCTCGCCCCCACCCTGCGGTCCTGCTCGTTCGCGCAGATCGAACGCACCGTGGCCCAGGCCATCGACCTCTACGACCCAGAAGAAGCAGAGCGACGGCGGCTCAAAGCTGCGGACGACCGCGACTTCCAGGTCCACCTCGGCCAACACAACGCCCCCACCGACGGCACCGTCGAGGTCACCGGCACCCTCTCGACCGAGGACGCCCTCGACCTGGAGGCAGCGGTCAAGCTAGGCGCCAAGGCCCTCGGCGACCTGGGCTGCGAGGAGTCGTTGGGCGCAAGGCGCTCCATGGCGGTGGGTGAGATGGCGCGCACCCAGCTGACCCTCGACCTCGACACCGGTGACACCGGTGGGCGCGGGGTGGTCATCTACGCCCACATCGACGCCGACAGCCCGCACGTGTCGATCGACAACATCGGTGGTGGTGACGTGCTGATCGAGCAGCTCAAGGACTGGTGCCAGACCGCCGGCACCACCGTGACCATCAAGCCGGTCATCGACCTGAACCAGGAGATCAGCACTCAGGCCTACGTCCCGACGGCGAAGCTCGTCGAACAGGTACGGCTGCGCGATCAGAGCTGCGTGTTCCCTCAATGCACCAGGCGTGCCGAGCACTGCGACCTCGACCACCGTGTGCCGTTCGACAAGAACAACCCCGCCGACGGTGGAAAGACGTCCACTTCGAACCTCTCGCTCCTGTGCAGGAAGCACCACCGCGCCAAGACCTTCTCCACCTGGACCTACGACAGTCCGCAACCCGGGGTCTACGACTGGACCAGCCCCTCCGGCCACCGATTCCGCGTCGTCAGAGGCAAGCGACACGGGCGGCTGCCCATTACCACCCCGCTCGACGACCCACCCGAGCCCTGAACACCCCGCCCCGACACCCCGCCGGCCCCGGCGGGGCCACAGGCACGTCCACACCCTCTGGTCATCGAGTAGCCGGCCGACGCAACGAGGTCGCGGAAGCAGGCATATCGAGCGGCTACCCGCCGTCCAGCGCGCGCACGGCCATCTCGGCCAGCAGGTCGCGCATGTCGGGCTCGGGGAGCAGCCCGCTGTGGGGGGTGGAGTTGATCAGGCCGAACGTCGCGTGGGCGCGGGCCCGGGCGGCGTCGGGCGAGAGCGCGGGGTCGATCGCTCGCAGCTGGTCGGCCCACAGGTCCACGTAGTCGCGCTGGAGGGTGCGCACCCGGTCGCGGGCGTCGTCAGGGAGGCTCGACCAGTCGCGATCCTGCACGATGATCAGCGCCTGGTGCTGCAGCGCGAAGTCGACGTGCCAGTCGACGAGACGACGTACGGCGTCCGCAGGACCGGCGGAGGCGACGACCCGTTCCCGGCCGACGGCGAGCAGCCGCTCGCTGATCGAGACGAGCATGTCGGCCAGCACCTGGTCCTTGGACGCGAAGTGCTTGTAGAGCGCGGGTCCCGAGATGCCGCACGCGGCACCGATCTCGACCACGGAGACGCCGTGGAAGCCGCGCCGTGCGAAGAGCGTTGCCGCGGTGCTGAGGATCTGGTCGCGGCGGCCGACCGCTGCCTCGGTCGAGGGTCCCGTCATGGGCTCAGGTTAGCGAGTCGTAACCCCGTCGTGCCGGGCTCGACCGTGGACGATCCGGTTAACGATCGCTAACCTGACGACTGTGAGTGATCCGACCGGACTCCGAGACCTCGTGGCTGACCTGCGTGCGCGACTGGCGGTGGCCCGCGAGGGCGGCAGTGAGGCCGCCCGCACCAAGCACACCGACCGCGGCAAGCTCCTCGCGCGCGACCGGGTCGACCGACTGCTCGACCCGGGCAGCCCGTTCCTCGAGCTGAGCGCGCTGGCCGCCACCGGCATGTACGGCGCCAAGGACTCCTCCGGTCACGCCGACACGGTGCCGAGCGCCGGGGTCGTCACCGGGATCGGGATGATCCACGGCCGGGCGTGCGTGGTCGTGGCCAACGACGCCACGGTCAAGGGCGGCACCTACTACCCACTCACGGTCAAGAAGCACCTGCGCGCCCAGACCGTTGCCGCCGAGAACCGACTGCCGTGCGTCTACCTCGTCGACTCCGGCGGCGCCTTCCTGCCGATGCAGGACGACGTCTTCCCCGACCGTGAGCACTTCGGCCGGATCTTCTTCAACCAGGCCAACCTGTCGGCCGCGCAGATCCCGCAGATCGCCTCGGTGATGGGCTCGTGCACCGCCGGCGGCGCCTACGTGCCGGCGATGAGCGACGAGACCGTGATCGTCAAGGAGCAGGGCACGATCTTCCTCGGCGGCCCGCCGCTGGTGAAGGCCGCGACCGGCGAGGTCGTCACGGCCGAGGACCTCGGCGGCGGTGACGTGCACGCCCGCACGTCCGGCGTCGTCGACCACCTCGCTGACGACGACGCCCACGCGCTCGCGATCGTGCGCGGCATCGTCGACACCTTGCCCGCGCCGCCCGCCCCGCCGTGGGAGGTGCGCGAGGTCGAGGAGCCGCTGCTCGCGCCCGAGACGCTCTACGACGTGGTGCCCACCGACACGCGCACGCCGTACGACGTCCGCGAGGTGATCAAGCGAATCGTCGACGGCTCCCGCTTCCAGGAGTTCAAGCACCTCTACGCCGAGACCCTGGTGACCGGCTTCGCCCACGTGTGGGGCCACCCGGTCGGGATCGTGGCCAACAACGGCATCCTCTTCGGCGAGTCGGCGCTCAAGGGCGCGCACTTCATCGAGCTGTGCAACCAGCGCGGCATCCCGCTGGTCTTCCTGCAGAACATCTCCGGCTTCATGGTCGGGCGCGAGTACGAGAACAAGGGCATCGCCCGCGACGGCGCCAAGCTCGTCACCGCGGTGGCCTGCTCGGTGGTGCCGAAGTTCACCGTCGTCATCGGTGGCTCGTTCGGCGCCGGCAACTACGGCATGTGCGGGCGCGCCTACGATCCGCGCTTCCTGTGGATGTGGCCCAACGCGCGGATCTCGGTGATGGGCGGGGAGCAGGCGGCGTCCGTGCTCGCCACTGTCGCGGGGAAGCCCGACGACGAGGACTTCAAGGCCCCGATCCGCGAGCAGTACGAGGCCCAGGGCTCGCCCTACTACTCGACCGCCCGGCTCTGGGACGACGGTGTCATCGACCCCGCGGACACGCGCCGCGTGCTCGGCATGGGCCTCGCCGCTGCGGCGAACGCGCCGGTGCCCGAGCCCCGCTACGGAATCTTCAGGATGTGAGGCGTGCAGTGACGCGCGAGGAACGAGCGCGGCGCGTGGGCACGACCAGGTCGAGCAAGCCACGCGACCGACGAAGGAGGACGCGACTGGCGCGTCGAGACCCGGTGAGACGAACGGAGACCGCATGCACACCCTGCTGATCGCCAACCGCGGCGAGATCGCGGTGCGCGTGATGCGCACCGCCGAGGCGATGGGCATCCACTCCGTCGCGATCTTCACCGACCTCGACGCCGACGCGCCGCACGTGCACGCAGCCGACGACGCCGTGCGCGTCGAGAGCTATCTGGACGTCGAGGCGGTGGTCGCCGCCGCGCAGTCGGTCGGGGCCGATGCCGTGCACCCCGGCTACGGGTTCCTCTCCGAACGGTCCGCCTTCGCCGCCGCCCTCGAGGCCGCCGGCATCACGCTCGTCGGCCCCACGGCCGAGGTCATGGAGCAGATGGGCCGCAAGGACGCCGCCCGCGAGATCGCTCTCGCGGCCGGCGTGCCCGTCGTACCGACCGGTGACGACGCGCCGTACCCCGTGCTGGTCAAGGCCGCCGCCGGAGGTGGCGGCAAGGGCATGCGGATCGTGCGCTCCGAGGCCGAGATGGGCGAGGCCCTCGCCGCGGCCAAGCGCGAGTCGTTGGCGGCGTTCGGCGACGACACCATGCTCGTGGAGAAGTACGTCGAGTCAGGCCGTCACATCGAGGTGCAGGTCGTCGGCGACACCCACGGCACGGTGCTGCACTTCTTCGAGCGCGACTGCTCGACCCAGCGCCGGCACCAGAAGGTGCTCGAGGAGGCACCCGCCCCGACCCTCGACGAGGCCACCCGCCAGCGCGTGCGCCAGGCGGCCGTCGACCTGGCCGCACACGTCGGCTACACCGGCGCGGGCACGGTCGAGTTCCTCCTCGACAACGCGACCGGCGAGTTCTACTTCCTCGAGATGAACACCCGCCTCCAGGTGGAGCACCCCGTCACCGAGGCGATCACCGGCGTCGACCTTGTCGAGCTGCAGCTGCGCGTCGCCGCGGGCGAGCCGATCGGATTCACCCAGGACGACGTCCGCCTCACCGGGCACGCCATCGAGGCGCGCATCTACGCCGAGGACGCCTTCGGCGGCTTCCTGCCTCAGGCCGGCACCGCGACGATCGTGCGCTGGCCCGAGGAGACCGTAGGCGACACGACGGTCCGCGTCGACCACGCCCTCGAGTCCGGGCAGGTCGTCTCGACCTCGTTCGACCCGATGCTCGGCAAGGTCATCGCCCACGGCCCCGACCGCGAGTCGGCCCGCCAGGCCCTGGTCGAGGCGCTCGACGGCACGGCGATCTTCGGGCTCACCACCAACACCGGTTATCTGCGCACGCTCGTCGCCGGCGACGACTTCCGCGCCGCCGCCATCGACACCGCCTGGCTCGACCACCACGAGGTCGAGCGCCCAGCGGACGACGCGGCCCGTGCGGCCGCGGGCGAGGTGCTCCACCGCGAGCTCGACGCCGCGCCCCGCCACCCGTGGCAGGGCGACGGCTTCCGGATGAGCGGCCCGCGCGGTCGGCTCGTCCAGAACGGCCGCGTGCTCGAGGCGAGCGGCTGGTTCGACCGGATGCCTGCCGACGCCGACGGCATCGTGCCGGTCGCGTTGTACGACCGCGGCCGCGCCTTCGTGCGCCGTACGAGGGTCGGTTGCGAGGTCGTGCACGCGGGCCAGTGGTACGACTTCACCGGCCCGGCCACCCTCGGCCGCTCGACCGCTGCCGGCGACGGCACGATCACCTCGCCCATGCCCGGCACGTTGCTCGACGTGCGGGTCGCGGCGGGCGACGCCGTCAGCGCCGGCGACGTGCTCGGCGTGATGGAGGCGATGAAGATGGAGCACGCTCTGAAGGCGCCCTTCGACGGCACCGTCACCGAGGTCGGCTCGGCGGCCGGCGCCACGGTTGCTCTCGGAGCCACGCTCTTCGTCGTCGCGGCGGCCGACGCATGAGCGGCCTGCCGATGGTCGTGCCCGCCCCCGGTCTGCCCGAGAAGGTGACGATCTACGAGGTCGGCGCCCGCGACGGCCTGCAGAACGAGAAGGCGCTGATCCCGACCGAGGTGAAGGCCGAGTTCGTACGCCGCCTCGTCGCTGCCGGGCTGCCGGTGGTCGAGGCGACGTCGTTCGTGCACCCGAAGTGGGTGCCCCAGCTGGCCGACGCCGCCGACCTGATGGAGCTGCTGGGTGACTCCGGCAAGGACCTCCCGGTGCTGGTGCCCAACCAGCGCGGCCTCGACCGAGCGCTCGAGCTGGGGCTGCGCCACATCGCGGTGTTCGGCTCGGCGACCGAGACCTTCGCGGCCAAGAACCTCAACAGCACCCTCGACGACCAGTTCGCGATGTTCGCCCCGACCGTCGAGCGTGCGCTGGCCGCCGGCGTCGACGTCCGCGCCTACGTGTCGATGTGCTTCGGCGACCCCTGGGAAGGCGCCGTGCCGATCGAGCAGGTCGTCACCGTCGGACAACGACTGCTCGACCTCGGCGCGACCCAGCTCAGCCTCGGGGACACGATCGGCGTCGGCACCGCCGGCCACGTGACCGCGCTGGTCGAGGCGTTCGGCGCCGCGGGAGTCGGGGTCGACCGGCTCGCGCTGCACTTCCACGACACCTACGGGCAGGCGTTGTCGAACGTGCAGGCCGGGCTCCGCGCCGGCATCACGACGTACGACGCCAGCGCCGGCGGCCTCGGCGGGTGCCCCTACGCCGTCAGCGCCACCGGCAACCTCGCCACCGAGGACCTCGTCTGGCTGCTCGACGGCCTCGGCATCGAGCACGGCGTCGACCTGCCGTCGCTCGTCGCCACCAGCACCTGGATGGCCGAGCACCTCGGGCGACCCAGCCCGTCTGCCGTCGTCCGCGCGCTCGGCTGAGCAGGCGCTAGCCGGGCGCACAGATCATGAACAAACGACCCGCCTGGGCGCGGTTCCACGCCTGAAGACGCGCCGCCGCAGGCCGTTTGTTCAGCACTTCGGCTTCGGTCGGCTGCCGAGTGGCGGCTACGGCTTGTCGCTGACGACGTCGTTGTCGAAGACGATGGTCCACATGGGGTCCTCGGGACCTACCCACGTCTCGTCCTTCTCAGGGTGACCGACAAGACCTCGGAACTCTCCTGAGGCGGGGTCGACCACGAACCAGAAGTCGGACGAACCGCGCATCTCGATCGCCCGCCCGTTCAGACCGGGCGAGGAGAACGACGGGTCGGCCACCTTCACGCCATCGAGGGACGACACGGCCCGGACCACGTCGTCCTTGAAGGACTCGGGTGCCACGGGGTCCAGAGCGATCCAGAACGCCACCGTCCACAGGCCGTGCAGGCCGGGCCCCTCTCCGTTCTTCTTCGCGTAGTCCCGAAGTTGGGCAAGAAGCCCCTGCATGGAGTCGGCGTGATCCACGTACAGGTCCGGCCCCCAGTCGTCGAACGAGTTGGTCTCGCGATCGTCGGGCTCACCGGAACGCTCGACCCACTCGGACGAGCCGTCGCCCGGGACCCAGTACTCCAGCATCCACGGGTTCACCTCACCGGCTTCGCCATATCCCCAGGTCCGCTCAACCTTGCGGATGTGCAGGTACTGGTCCGCGCCCACCTCCGGGTGCTCTTCGAGGTGGGCGGTCGTCAGGGCTGCCGCGGCCGCAGGAGTCAGGGTTCTGCTCCACGGCGAGACGACGCCGACGACCACGAGAGTTGCGGCCGCTATCAGCCCGACGGCGATTACACGGCGACGGCGGCGGCGACGCCCTTCCACGGCTCGGTTCAGCAGGGCGCGCCGGGCCCGCGTGACGGTGAGGTGATCGGGGGCACGGGTGTCGGGGCGCTGCTCGCGCACGAGTGTGAGCTCGTCGATCATCGGGCCTCCTCCAGGTTCATGTCGAGTGCGCCGCGAAGCGCACGACGGGCGCGATGGATGCGTGACCGCACGGTTCCGACCGGGACACCCACTGCATCGGCTACCTCGGCGTACGAGAGCCCCCCCCACGCGTAGAGGAGGAG
>NZ_JAXMNS010000010.1:0-22330 GCF_034670285.1 Nocardioides sp.
CGCGCTGCTCGTACTCGAGCCGCAGCCCGGGCACCACGAACTGGGAGAGCAGCTCCTCGTCGACCTTCTCACCCTCGCCGAGCTGGCGAGCCACGACCTGGCCGATCAGGCGTGCCTGCGTGGCGACGAAGTCGCTCTCCCGCTCGCGCATCTCGCCGGTGACGACGTAGGCGCGGATCGAGCCGGCCCCGAGGACGATCAGGATCGTGCTCGCGACGAACGCGGCGGTCAGGCGTTCACGCATTGGGGGCGGGCGCCTCGAGTCTGAAGCCCACGCCCCTCACTGCTACGACCTTGTCGGTGACGCCGACGCTCTCGAGCTTCTGGCGCAGTCGACCGATGGTGACGTCGAGGGTCTTCGTCGAGCCGTACCAGTTCTCGTCCCACACGTCGGCCATGAGCCGACCGCGGGAGACGACCTTGTCCTTGTTGGCCGCCAGGATGTTGAGGACGTCGAACTCCTTGCCCGTCAACGGGACCTCGGTGCTCGCGGCGTAGACCCGTCGCGCGGCGACGTCGATACGGAGCCCGTCCTCGGACTCCTCCGTGGCGAGTCCGGTGCCGGCACCGGTGCGCCGCAGCAGGGCCCGCACGCGCGCCTGCAGCTCGGCGAGTCCGAAGGGCTTGGCGAGGTAGTCGTCGGCGCCGTAGTCGAGGCCGACCACCCGGTCGAGCTCGCCGGCGCGGGCGGTCACGATCATGATCGCGCCCTCGAAACCGGCCGCTCGGGCCTTCTTGCAGACCTCGAGACCGTCCATGTCAGGGAGCCCGAGGTCGAGGATGATCACCTCGGCGGAGCGACCGACCAGCTCGTCGAGCGCCTTCTGGCCGGTGTCGACCCAGCTGACCTCGTAGCCCTCGCGCTCCAACGTCCGGACAAGGGGGAACGCGATGTCCTCCTCGTCCTCGACGACGAGAACCCTGTGAGCCATGCCCAGAGCATAGGGGGTGAGGGGCAGCCGCATCGGCAACTACCCCACAAGTGCCTCACGGGAAGCCGCTCAGCCGGCCAGACGGACCCGCCCTGCTCCCGAGTGGGCAACCGCAGCGGAGGCGAGGATGGCGGCAGCGCCGCCTGCTACGAGCCACCGCACGGCGTTGTCGGAGCCGACCAGCGGCATGCCGATGCCGGGCAGAGTCAGCACGACCCGTTCGAGGGTCGGCGTGTCGCTGGTGAGCACGTCGTCCGTGCCCTCGACCGTCAGCAGACCCGGCCGGGCGACGCTCACGCGACGGATCCCGCCCGCGACCTCCACCATGTCGTTGCTGACGAGCTCGCTCGACGGCACGGCGCGCGTCACCACGAGCGTCCCGGCGGTGTACTCGCCGCGGGGCTCGGTGATCACCGCGGCCTGCCACCCGAGCAGGATCGGGAGCAGCAGCAGGACGCCGAGCCAGCCTGCGAGCAGGAGCCCCGCGACGAGCACGATCCGCAGTCGCCGAGCACCCGAACGGGCCTTACGCGGTGGGTGGAGTACGAGCTCCACGGCACGCCCCTCCCCGGGCTCGTTGACAGGCCCTCCCAGACCCCCTGTGCAAAGAACAAGGTCGGGGCGAGCCGCACGCCCCCCGGCAGTGCGGCTCAGCCCTCGACCGTTGACAGCAACACTAGAAGTCGCGCGACCACGCCTGAGATACACCGATCACACGGCTCAGCCACCGTTCGGTAACACCTCGATCAGGCGAAGAGGTCTCCGAGCTCGTCGACCCGGGCGAGCACCTGGTCGAAGGTCAGCTGCTCGAGACCGAGCGGGTCCTCGGCTCCCTCGACGACCTCGTCCCACGACACGGGGGCGGCGACGAAGGGACGCTCGCGGCCGCGCAGCGAGTACGGCGCCACGGTGGTCTTCGAGCCGGAGTTCTGCGACCAGTCGAGGAAGACCTTGCCCCGACGACGTGCCTTCGTCATCGTGGCCGTCACCAGCTGGGGGTGCTCGGCCTGCAGCTCGTCGGCGACCTCCTTCGCGAGCTCCGTCGAGAGCTCGGGCGACAACCGCTCGGGCAGGGTCGCGTAGAGGTGCAGCCCCTTGCTGCCGCTCAGGACCGGTCGACCGGTGAGACCGCGCTCGGAGAGCTTGTCGCGCACGAGCAGCGCCACCTGGCAGCACTCGTGGAGCCCGGCCGGCTCCCCCGGGTCGAGGTCGATGACGATCCGGTCGGCGTTGCGCGGCCGTCCGTTGCGACCCACCCGCCACTGGTGCACGTGCAGCTCGATCGCAGCCAGGTTGGCCAGCCAGGTGAGGGTCGCGAGGTCGTCGACGACCGGAAAGCTGAGGGTGTCGCCCGAGGCACCCACCGACCTGCTGCCCGTGGTCGGCACATTCACCGTGCGCACCCACGAAGGAGTGCCGGCCGGGGCGTTCTTCTCGAAGAAGCTCAAGCCCTCGACCCCGTGGGGCCAGCGGATCCGCGTCACCGCACGATCGCGCAGGTGCGGCAGCATCGTGGGCGCGACCTGGGCGTAGTAGCTGAGCATCTCGCCCTTGGTGGTCCCGGTCTGCGGGTAGAGCACCTTGGCGAGGTTCTTGATCACCAGCGTGCGCCCCTCGACGTCGACGCGCACCTCGGTCTCGTCGGCGGCCATCAGAGGTCACCGACGGCGAGGTCGAAGCGCAGGCCTTGGTACGACGGCTGACGCAGCCGCTCGTGGCCGCGTCCGTGGGTGTCGACGTCGACCACCAGCACCGGGTCCAGCCACCGGGTGCCCGCAGCGTCGTCGCGCGGGACGTCGTCCACGAACGGACTCGTGTCGCGCTCCAGCGTGGCGACCGCCTCGGCCAGCGCCCGGCCCTGCTTGGGTCCGATGCCGCTGCCCACCCGACCGCGGTAGCGCAGCCCCTCGGGAGTCGGTTCGCCGACCAGCAGGGCGGCCAGCCGCTCACCGCCCTCCTGCGGCCGCCAGCCCCCGATCACGTAGGAGTGCCGGTGCCGGTGTGCGAACTTCAGCCACTGCGCACTCCGCTCCCCCGGCACGTAGCGCGAGTCGAGACGCTTGCTCACGATGCCCTCCAACCCCTGGGCGCGGGTCGCCTCGAGGAGCATTGCCCCGTCGTCGTACGACGTCGGCACCTGCCAGGTGGAGCCGTCGAGCACCTCGGCGAGCCGCGCCCGCCTCGTCGACAGTGGCTCGCCGGTCAGGTCGGCCCCGTCGAGTCGCAGCAGGTCGAAGGCCATGAACGTCACCGGCACCTGGCGCACCAACCGAGCGACGGTGCTGCGCTGCCGCACGTGCAGGCGCTGCTGGAGCGTGCGGAAGTCGGGCAGGCCCTGATCGTTGAGGGCGATCACCTCGCCGTCGACCACGGCGTCGCGCGCCCCGAGGGGCGAGTCGGCGACGTCGGGCCACGAGGCGGTGACGTCGTTGTCGTTGCGGCTCGTCAGGCGGGTGCCGCCGGGGCCGGTCTCGGCCAGGATGCGCATGCCGTCCCACTTCACCTCGTGCGCCCACGCGGACCCGGAGGGCACGTGGTCACCCTTGGTGGCGAGCATGGGACGCATGGGTCCATCCTGACCGATGGATCTTCGGAGTCCCAGGGGTCACACTGGTCTCCACATTCCCATCACCTGTCGGAGAGGCTTGCCCATGCGCGCGATCTGGAAGGGGGCTGTGTCCTTCGGGCTGGTCAGTGTCCCGGTCAAGCTCTACTCCGCGACCGAGAGCCACGACGTGTCGTTCCGCCAGGTCCACGCCAAGGACGGTGGGCGCATCAAGTACCAGCGGGTGTGCGCGATCGACGGCGAGGAAGTCGCCTACGCCGACATCGCCAAGGGCTACGAGACCGAGGACGGCGAGATGGTCATCCTCGACGACGACGACCTCGCCGACCTGCCCTCGTCGTCGTCTCGGGAGATCGCGGTCGAGAAGTTCGTGCCGACCGACCAGATCGACCCGATGCTCTTCGAGAAGTCCTACTACCTCGAGCCGGAGAAGTCCGGCGCCAAGGCCTACGCCCTGCTGCGCCAGGCGCTGCTCGAGGCCGACCGGATGGCGGTCGTGACCGTCGCGCTGCGTCAGCGCACGAGCGTGGCGGTGCTGCGCGTGCGCCCCACCGACGCCGGCGACGTCATCGTGATGCAGACGATGATGTGGCCCGACGAGATCCGCACCCCCGACTTCAGCGTCGAGGTCGGCGAGGTCAAGGAGTCGGAGAGCAAGATGGCCACGATGCTGGTCGAGACCCTGGCCGGTGACTTCGACGCGAGCGAGTTCGAGGACGACTACGCCGGGGCCGTCGAGGCGTTGGTGAAGGCGAAGATCGAGGGCGGCGAGATCAAGCGGACGCCCACGTCCACCAAGTCGTCGGGCGAGGTCGTCGACCTGCTCGCTGCGCTGCAGCGGTCGGTCAAGGCCGCACAGACGGCGCGCGGGGAGAGCAGCGACGACGAAGACGAGGACGAGAAGCCGGCGAAGAAGTCGACCTCCACGACGGCTGCCAAGAAGGCTCCCGCGAAGAAGGCCGCCAAGAAGGCCCCGGCGAAGAAAGCTGCGGCCAAGAAGGCTCCCGCGAAGAAGACCGCTGCCAAGAAGAGCGCCAAGAAAGCCAGCTAGCGACCGATGGCCGCGGCGGAGTTCTTGGTCCGCCGGTCGAGGCGGTGCATGACCGCGTCGACGAGGCGCGGGGAGACGAACCCCAGCACCTCCCCCGCCACCCCGACCGGCACGTTCCACACCACGGGGCGGTCCTCGAGGGCGCGCACCACGTGCTCGGCCGCACGCTCGGGCGACATCGCCCGCAGCCCGTCGTACTCCTCGGTCGGCGCGACCATCGCGGTGCGCACCAGCCCGAAGCGCATGTTGGTGAAGGTGACGTTGTCGCCGTAGGCCTCGCGCGCGGCGATGCGCGACCACGTGTCGAGCGCGGTCTTGGAGGCGAGGTAGGCCGAGAACTTGGGTGCCTTGAGCTGCACGCCCCAGCTGAGGATGTTGACGACCTGACCGAACCCCTGCGCGCGCATGGCCGGCAGCAGCCCCATCGTCAGGCGCACAGGGCCGAAGTAGTTGATGGCCATCGTGCGCTCGACGTCGTGGAAGCGGTCATAGCTCAGGTCGAGCGAGCGGCGGATCGAGCGGCCGGCGTTGTTGACGAGGTAGTCGACCCCGCCGTGCTCGTCGAGCACCCGCGCGACCAGGGCGTCGATCGCGTCGAGGTCGGTCAGGTCGCAGACGTACGACGCCGCGGTGCCGCCGGCAGCGACGATCTGCTCGCGCACGCGGTCGAGCTCGACCGACCGCCGGGCGACGAGGAGCACCGTCGCCCCGCGCCCGGCAGCCTCGAGCGCGGTGGCCTCACCGATCCCCGAGGACGCGCCGGTGACCAGCACCGTGCGGCCCTCGAGCGGGCTCGGGGCCCCGGGCCGGAGCAGACGACGCAGCCGGGCCCGCGGGGTGAGCAGGAGCATCAGTCGGTCGCCCCGACGACGAGCGGCCAGGGGCGTGCCTCCTCGAGCTGGGCCGAGAGGCTGAGCAGCAGCTCTTCACCGTCGGTCGGGCCGACCAGCTGCACGCCGACGGGGAGCCCGTCCTCGGCGATCCCGCACGGCACGGACGCCGCCGGGTTGCCGGCGACGTTCCAGAGCGCGGCATAGGCGATGGCCGGCATCGACAGCATCGAGGCCGCCGCCGAGCCGCGACCGTCGAGGATCCCGACCTGGGGCGGACGGTGCGCGATGCTCGGGGTCAGCAGCACGTCGACCTCGTCGAAGACCCGGTTGGCCTTGGCCGAGACCTTCTCGCCGGTGCGGATCGCCCACTCGGTGACGCGCGGCGTCACCCAGGAGCCGAGCCGGTAGGTCTCGCGGGTGCGGCGCTCGAGGCGGTCGTAGTGCTCCACCATCTGCGCCTCGTCGCGGATCCCGGCGAAGAACTGCGGCACGAACGCCGCCGTCGGGTCGGGGTACTTCGGGTCGATCTCGCGGACGTCGTGCCCGAGCGTGCTCAGCAGCCGTGCGGTCTCCTCGACCGCCGCCACGTGCAGCGGGTCGGGCTTGACGCCGAGCGTCACCGGCTTGGTGGACCAGCCGATGCGCAGCCGGCCGGGGGCGGTGAGGGCCGCCTGCTCGAACGAGCCCACGGCACCGGCGTGGAAGCGGTCGACCTCGGTGGTGCCGCGGATGACGTCGTAGACCACGGCCGCGTCGCGCACGCTGCGGGCGAGCGGTCCGGTGGTGCCGAGCGCCCACCACAGGTGTGCGTGCGGGGCGGCGGTGACACGGCCGCGCTGAGGCTTGAGCCCGAAGAGGCCACACATGGCCGACGGGATCCGGATCGAGCCACCACCGTCGCCGCCGATCGCGACGGGCACCATGCCCGAGGCGACCGCGGCCGCCGTACCGCCGCTGGAACCGCCGGGCGTGCGGGTGGGGTCCCACGGGTTGCGGGTGATGCCGCGGGCGGAGCCCTCGGTGTAGGGCCAGGCGCCGAACTCCGGCATCGTCGTCTTGCCCACGATCACCGCACCGGCGGCTCGGAGCCGGGAGACCAGGGTGCTGTCTGCGGCCGCCGGGGTCGAGTTGCCGTTGCCGCCGAAGGTCGTGACCGCGCCGGCGACATCGAGCTCTTCCTTGATGGCGATCGGGACGCCGTGGAGGGGTCCGGGAGCGTCGTCGCCCCGCCCCAGGGCGGCCGCCTCGTCACGAGCCTGCTCGGCCAGCACCACGGAGAAGGCGTTGAGCGGGGGGTTGAGCGTCGCGATGCGCTCCAGCGCCTCGTCGACGACGATCCTGGGGGTGAGGTCGCCGTCAGAGGTCAGCCGGACGGTCTCGACGACGCCGGCGCTACGAAGGTCGGTCATGCACTGACCCTAGGCGAGCGACTCCAACCAGGCGTCGTGGAGATCGGAGAAGCGGCCCTCGCCGCTGTCGATCAGGTCGGCGGGTGAGCCGTCCTCGACGATCCGGCCGTGCTCCATGACCAGCACCCGGTCGGCGATCTCGACCGTCGACAGGCGGTGGGCGATGATCACCGCCGTGCGGCCGGCGAGCACGGTGCGCAGCGCCTGCTGCACCAGCCGCTCCGACGGGACGTCGAGCGACGAGGTCGCCTCGTCGAGGATCAGCACCGCGGGATCGGCCAGGAAGGCGCGCGCGAACGCGACGAGCTGCCGCTGGCCGGCGCTGAGCCGCCCGCCGCGGTTGGCGACGTCGGTGTCGTAGCCCTCGGGCAGCGCCATGATGAAGTCGTGCGCGCCCAGCGCCTTCGCGGCGCGCTCGACGTCGTCGAAGGAGGCCTCGGGCCGGCCGAAGCGGATGTTGTCGGCGATCGTGCCGGAGAAGAGGTAGTTCTCCTGGGTCACCATCACGACCCGCTCGCGCAGGTCGTCGGCGGTGAGCTCGCGCAGGTTGACGCCGTCGAGGCGCACGGCGCCCGCGACCGGGTCGTAGAAGCGCGTCGCGAGCTTGGCCAGGGTCGTCTTGCCCGCACCGGTGGTGCCGACCAGCGCGATGGTCTGCCCGGCCGGGATCGTGAGGTCGAGGCCGGGGATGACGTCGCGCTCGTCGGTGTAGCTGAACCGGACGCCGTCGAACTCCAGGCCGCCGTGGGTCTCCTGGAGACGGCGCGGTTCGGTGGGCTCGGGCACGCCCGGCTCCTCGCGCAGGACGCCGGCGAGCTTGTCGAGAGCCGCCGAGGCGGACTGGAAGGTGTTGTAGAACTGGCTGATCTCCATCATCGGCTCGAAGAACTGGCGCAGGTAGAGCAGGAACGCGGCCAGCACCCCGACGGTGACGTCGCCCTCGTAGGCCAGGTAGCCGCCGTAGAGCAGGGTGACGGCGATCGTGATGTTGCCGATCAGCTTGATGCCGGGCATGAAGAGCGCGACGAGCCGGAAGGCGTGGAGGTTGGCGCGCCGGTACTGGTCGTTGACGTCGTCGAAGATCTCCTGGTTGCGGGGCTCGCGGCGGAACGCCTGCACCGCCTGCACGCCACCCATCGACTCGACGAAGTGCACGATCACCAGCGCGACCTTCTCGCGGGTGTTGCGATAGCTGGTGGTCGACGACTTGCGGAACCAGTTGGTGATGAGGAACAGGAAGGGTCCGCAGGCCAGCGCCACGAGACCGAGCTCGACGTCGAGGAAGAGCAGGAGGCCGGCGGTGCCGACGAGGGTGAGCGCGGCGGTGACCAGGCCGTCGAAGCCGGTCTCGAGCATCTCGTAGATCGCGTCGACGTCGGAGGTCTGGCGCGAGATCACGCGCCCCGAGGTGTAGTCGTCGTGGAAGGCCGGGCTCAGCACCTGGAAGTGGCGGAAGACCCGACGGCGCACCTCGTAGAGCACGTTCTGGCCGAGCAGACCCGAGCGCACCAGGAAGAAGTTGCGCGCGATCGCCTGGACGACCGCGGCCACCACGACGATGCCGACGATGAGGGTCAGCGGGCTGAGGTCGTCGCTGGCGCGGATCGGCGGGATGCCGCTGTCGATGCCGACCTTGACGAGGTAGGGGATCGAGAGGCGGGCAGCGTTCTCGACCAGCACGACCCCGATGAGGATCCAGATCGCCTTGCGGTACGGCGCCAGCAGCTCGCGCAGCAGGGCCCCCGAGCCGCCGGCGAAGCGCGGTGAGCGCTCGCGCTCGGCCGCCTCGTCGTCGTCGACGTGGGCCACGCCGCGCCAGCTGGGCTGACGCTGCTCGTCCTGGGGAGCGGTGCCGGTGCTCATGCGATCGCCTCCGAGAGCCCCGACAGCTCGGCGTCGGCGGCGAGCAGCTCGCGGTAGGCGGGCACCGTCTCGAGCAGCACGCGGTGGTCGCCGACGTGGGTGATGGTGCCGTCCTGGAGCAGCGCGACCCGGTCGGCCAGCAGCACGGTCGAGGCCCGGTGGGCCACGACCAGACCGGTGGTGGAGCCGAGCACGCGCTGCAGCGCCTCCTCGACCAGCTTCTCGGTGTGGACGTCGAGGGCCGACAGCGTGTCGTCGAGCACCAGGACCTTCGGGCTCGCCAGGACGGCGCGCGCCAGGGCGAGGCGCTGACGCTGACCGCCGGAGAGCGCCATCCCCTGCTCACCGATGCGGGTGTCGAGGCCCCACGGCAGCTCGTGGACGAAGCCGGCCTGAGCGATCTCGAGAGCCTGGTCGATGTCGGCGTCGCTCGCGTCGGAGCGACCGAGCGTGAGGTTCTCCCGAGCGCTCATCGAGAAGAGCGTCGGCTCCTCGAACGCCGTCGCCACGAGCGAGCGCAGGTGGCGCAGGTCGAGGTCGCGCACGTCGACGCCGTCGATGCTCACGCGGCCGGCCGTGACGTCGTACAGGCGGGGCACGAGCGAGGTCAGCACGGTCTTGCCGGAGCCGGTCGCACCCACGAGCGCGACCGTCTCACCCGGCGCCAGGTCGAGGTTGACGTCGCGCAGGACCAGGTCGTCGGGGGCGTCGGGGAACGCGAAGTCGACGTGCTCGAACCGCAGGTGGCCCTGGGGCTCGTCGATGACCGCGGTGCCACCGACGATCGCGGGGTCGGTGTCGAAGATCTCGAGGATGCGCGCAGCGCTGGTCATCGCCTCCTGCGCCATCGCGAGGATGACGCCGAGGGAGGAGACCGGCCACACGAGCGAGAGCAGCAGCGTGATGAACGCGACCAGCTCGCCCGGGGTGAGCGAGCCACGGCCGACCCCGATGGCGCCGAGCAGGAGCACCACGGCGACGGCCAGGTTGGGGATGATCTCGAGGAAGGTCCAGAATTTCGCGGCGAGCCGCACCTTGACCATGCTCGTGTCGCGCAGCGTGCTCGCGGCGGCTTCGTACTGCTGCGAGACGTGCTCGCCGCGCCCGAAGGACTTGATCACCCGGATGCCGACCGCGCCCTCCTCGGCCATGGTCGCGAGGTCACCCTGCTCGTCCTGCACGCGCCGGGAGATGACGACGTAGCGCTTCTCGAAGCGCATCGACAGCGCCACGATCGGCACCGCCGCGGCCGCCACGACGAGACCCAGCGGCCAGTACATGTTGAGCAGCACGAGGGTGACGACGACGACCTGCACGATGTTGATCAGCAGGAAGAGCATGCCGAAGCCGAAGAACCGGCGGATGCCGCTCAGGTCGGTCGTGGCGCGCGAGAGCAGCTGGCCCGACTGCCACCGGCTGTGGAACGACATCGGGAGATCCTGCAGGCGCTCGTAGAGGTCGTGGCGCATGGCGGTCTCGACGTGCAGCACGGCGTTGCTCTGCACCCACCGACGCCACAGCATCAGTCCGGCCTCGATCACGCCCAGCAGGAGCGCGAGCAGACCGAGCGGCAGCACCGGCCCGAGCTCGCCGTCGGTGATCGGCCCGTCGATGAGCGCCTTGGTGACCAGCGGGATCGCGATGGCGACCCCCACCCCGGCCAGCGAGGTGAGCAGCATGATGACCAGCGCCGTGCGGTGCGGGCGCAGGTAGCCGCGCAGGCGCCACAGCGAGTGGATGCCGGCGGGTGGATCGGTGGTCGGCGCGGGTCCGAGATCGGTTGCCATCAACAACGAGATTAGGTCGAGCCACCGACGACCGCCAATCAATAAGGTACCTCAGGAGCGCGGTGCGAGGAGCGCGCTCGGCGGGCACCTAGCGCGTCGGGATCAGCAACGTCCGCGACGTCATCGCGACCGTGTCTCCGACCGCGTCGACGAACCTCTCTTGGAGGAACCCGACCCGGCGCAGCGACCAGATGGTCTGGGCGGTGACCCACGAGAGGTCGCGCGCCTTATCGATGTTCCAGGCGCTGATCACGTGGACGACCGGGCCGGCGTGGTCGTCGACTCCCTGACCGATCTCGGTGAGGAACGAGCGACGGATCGGCGCCTCGACCTGCGCGAGCACGGCGTTGACGGTCTCGTAGTCGGCGTGCAGGTCGTCGGGCTCCAGCCCGCGCGCGCGACAGGTCTCGACGACCGCGACCGGGAGGTCGTGCTCGATGTGGGTGTTCATCCCGGCCAGCGCGTACTGGATCGGCCATCGTCCGCCGGCACGGGCCTCGAACAGCGGACGCCACGGCGTGGGCACCGAGCGACCGGCGACGTCGGCGTCGTAGGCCTCCAGCCACAGGCCGGCGAACCGTACGTCGAGGTCGGCCATGGTTGCGGGGTCGCCGAACGACAGCGGCAGCTCCGACCCGCCGGTGAGGACCTCCTCGATCAGCTCGGTCACGTGGAGGTACATCCGGTTGAAGATCGCCACTCCGTCGGACGGCTCGAGCTCGGCGTCGATCGCGCGCATCCGCGCGATCACGTCCAGCACCGTCGTGGGAGTGCTCATCGACCCGTCGCTCCCGCTAGGAGAGCAACCCCCGCACCACCCGCAGCGCGACCGACATCCGAGCGAGGTCGGCGTGCTCGTCGGAGCAGATCTCGCGCAGCGTGTCGGCGGCGCGTGCGACGACGACGTGGTCGGCGTCCTCCCAGGTCTGCACGCGTACGGCGGCCGCAGCATCGGCCTCGGTGGCCGCGAGCACCTGCCCGGTGAGCTGGGCGTGGACGGCGTGCAGGTCGTCGCGCAGCGCCGCGCGAGCCATCGTCTGCCACCGGTCGTCGCGCGGCAGGGCCAGGATCCGCTGCACCAGCAGTGGCAGCCCGAGCCGCTCACCGAGGGTGAAGTGCGTGCGGGCGACGTCGATCGGGTCGAGGTCGGCGGTGTGCGCGGTCTCGATGACGTTGAGCAGCACGTAGGCCGGCGGCAGCACCGCGACCTGCGAGGCGAGGTCGACCGGCACGTGGTTGCCGATCAGCTTCTCCAGCCGTCCCTCGTAGGCCGCCAGCTCGGCACCGCTCATCACGTCGGGCAGCGCGGCCATCACCGCGTGCATCGGCTCGGCGAAGGTGTCGACGAGCGCCTGCGAGTCGAGAGGAGGCCGCCGGTTGGTCACCAGCCACCTCGAGCCGCGCTCGACGAGCGTGCGCATCTCGACGCGCATGTGGGTCTGCACCGAGGCCGGGATCTGGTTGTCGTGGCGACTGATCTCGTCGCGCAGCGGCAACGACCCGAAGATCTCGCGCGCCACGAAGTTGGCGCGGGTGAGCTCGGCCGCCGAGGCCCCCGTCTCGCCCGTCAGCCGCGGCCAGTAGGTCATGCCGGCGCCGTTGACCAGGTCGTTGACCACCTGGGTCACGATGATCTCGCGCCGCAGCGGGTGCTCGACGATGCGCTCGTCGAAGCCCTCGCGGATCGGCTCGGGGAAGTAGGCCCGCAGGTCCAGGTCGAGGTAGGGGTCCTCGGGCAGGTCGGAGGCCAGCAGCTCGTCAGCCAGCACGATCTTGGTCCACGCCATCAGCACGGACAGCTCGGGCGTCGTGAGCCCTTCGCCGCGGTCGAGTCGGCGCCGCACCTGACGGCTCGTCGGCAGCCCTTCGAGGTCGCGGTTGAGGAAGCCCTGCGACTCGAGCCGCTTCATCCAGGACTCGTGCACGTGCAGCAGCGGGGCCGCGTTGGAGGCAGCGTTGCTGAGGGCGAGGTTCTGCTCGTAGTTGTCGCGCAGCACCAGCGCGGCGACCTCGTCGGTCATCTTCGCCAGGATCGCGTTGCGCTGCTTCTCGGTGAGGTCGCCGGAGGCGACGACACGGTCGAGCAGCACCTTGATGTTCACCTCGTGGTCGGAGGTGTCGACGCCCGCGGAGTTGTCGATGAAGTCGGTGTTGACCCGACCACCGCCGCGCGCGTACTCGATGCGGCCGAGCTGGGTGAGCCCCAGGTTGCCGCCCTCACCGACGCAGCGCACCCGCAGGTCACCACCGTCGACCCGGATCGGGTCGTTGGCCTTGTCGCCGGCATCGGCGTGCGTCTCGGACGACGCCTTGACGTAGGTGCCGATCCCGCCGTTCCAGAGCAGGTCGACGGGCGCGAGCAGGATCGCCCGCATCAGCTCGTTCGGCGTCATCGCCTTGACGTCGGCGTCGATGCCGAGCGAGCGTCGCACGTGGTCGTTGAGCGGGATCGACTTCGCCGAGCGTGCGTGCACGCCGCCTCCGGCGGAGATGGTGTCGGCGTCGTAGTCCTGCCAGCTCGAACGGGGAAGCGCGAAGAGCCGCTTGCGCTCGGCGTACGACGTCGCGGCGTCGGGGTCGGGATCGAGGAAGATGTGGCGATGGTCGAAGGCCGCCACCAGGCGGGTGTGCTCGGAGCAGAGC
Source organism: Nocardioides sp. (assembly GCF_034670285.1). Classification (GTDB taxonomy): domain Bacteria; phylum Actinomycetota; class Actinomycetes; order Propionibacteriales; family Nocardioidaceae; genus Nocardioides. The sequence continues at coordinate 13,085 of NZ_JAXMNS010000010.1, forward strand.
ATCCCGTTGCCGAAGACGTCGCCCGACATGTCACCGACGCCCACGCAGGTGAAGTCCTCGGCCTGGCAGTCGACGTCCATCTCGCGGAAGTGTCGCTGCACCGAGACCCATGCGCCGCGGGCGGTGATGCCCATCGCCTTGTGGTCGTAGCCCACCGAGCCGCCGCTGGCGAACGCGTCGCCCAGCCAGAAGCCGTACTCCTTCGCGATGCCGTTGGCGATGTCGGAGAACGTCGCGGTGCCTTTGTCGGCGGCGACCACGAGGTAGGAGTCGTCGCCGTCGTGGCGCACGACGCGGGCCGGCGGCACGGTCTCGCCCTCGACGAGGTTGTCGGTGACGTCGAGCAGACCTGAGATGAAGGTCGTGTAGCAGGCGATGCCCTCGGCCAGCCACGCGTCGCGGTCGGACGGGTCGGGCAGGTGCTTGGCGAAGAAGCCGCCCTTCGCGCCCACCGGCACGATCACGGTGTTCTTGACCATCTGGGCCTTGACCAGGCCGAGCACCTCGGTGCGGAAGTCGTCGCGTCGGTCCGACCAGCGCAGGCCACCGCGCGCCACCGACCCGAAGCGCAGGTGCACGCCCTCGACCCGCGGCGAGTAGACGAAGATCTCGTACTTAGGTCGCGGCTCGGGCAGGTCGGGGATCGCGGACGGCTCGAGCTTGAAGGAGATGTAGCTCTTCGGCCCGGCCCCCTCACCGGAGTGCTGGAAGTAGTTGGTGCGCAGCGTCGCGCGCACGTGGGTCAGGTAGGAGCGCAGGATCCGGTCGTGGTCGAGGCTCGCGACGTCCTCGAGGGCGTGCACCAGCCGTTCGACGACCGCCTTTTCGTCTCCCCCACCATCGGGGTCGAAGCGCGCCTCGAACAGGTCGACCAGCATCCGCGTGATGTCGACGTTGCTGAGGAGCGCGTCCTCGATGTAGTCGAGGGCGAACGGCGAGCCACCCTGGCGCATGTACTTCGCGTAGGCGCGCAGCACCGTCGCCTGGCGCCACGTGATCCGGGCGCCCAGCACGAGGGCGTTGAAGCCGTCGATCTCGGAGAAGCCGTCCCAGACCGCACGAACGGCGTCCTGGAACAGCTCGCGGGCGTCCTCGGGGAGCCGGCCGGGGTAGCGCAGGCCGAACTCGTAGATGTGCGAGGGCCGCTCGACGCCGTCCAGCGTGTAGGGCCGCTCGTCGATGACCTCGACGCCCATCGAGCTGAGCATCGGCAGGACCTGCGAGAGCGAGAGCGGGTCGCCGACCCGGTAGAGCTTGAGCCGCGCCTCGCCGACTCCGGCGTCGACGTCCTGGTAGAGCGAGTGGTCGAGGCCCTCGTCGCCGACGATCTGCTCCAGCCGGCCGAGGTCCACCGAGGCGGCGCGGGCGGAGAAGTCCTCCTTGTAGGCCTCGGGGAAGGAGTCGAGGTAGCGCCGGCCCAGGATCGCGCCGACCTCCTCGCCGTACTCGGCCATCACGGCGGCGGTGAAGTCGTCGCGCCACGACCGTGAGGCCTCGGCCAGGCGGCGCTCGAGGTCGACGGTGTCGATCGTCGGGATGGTGGAGCCCTTGGGCAGGTGCACCACGAAGTGCACCCGTGCGGTGGTCGACTCGTTGATCCGCACGTTGAACTCGACCGAGGCCGCGCCGAAGCGGTCCTCGAGGATCTCGACGAACTTCTCCCGGACGCTGGTGTTGTAGCGGTCACGCGGCAGGTAGACCAGGACCGAGACGTAGCGCCCGTAGGTGTCGGCGCGGGTAAGCACCCGCACCGCCCGTCGCTCGCGCGCCTGCATCGCGGCCTCGGCGAGTGGCCAGAGCTCCTCGACGGGCGTGTGGAAGAGGTCGTCGCGCGGATAGTTCTCCAGGGTGTCGAGCAGGGCCTTCCCGGCGTGGCTCTCGGGATCGAAGCCGCTGCTGCGCAGCACTGCTCGCGCCTTCTCGCGCACGAGCGGGATCCGGGTCAACGACTCGGTGTAGGCCGCGCTCGAGAAGAGCCCGAGGAAGCGACGCTCGCCGTCGACCTCACCTGCGGCGTCGAACGTCTTCACCCCGACGTAGTCGAGGTAGGCCGGACGGTGCACCGTGGCCCGGGAGTTGGCCTTGGCGAGCACCAGCAGCGTGCGCTCGCGCGCCTTCGCCTTGACGGGCTCCGGCAGCCTGGCGAACGACTCGGAGACCTGCTGGTCCGAGCGCAGGATGCCCAGGCCGCTGCCGGGGACCGCGCGCAGCGCGTCCTCCTCGGCGCCGTCCACCTCGACCCGGTCGAGGCTGTACTCGCGGTAGCCGAGGAAGGTGAAGTTGCCCGCCGCGAGCCACTCCAGCAGCTCCGCCGACTGGCGTACCTCGTCGTCCTCCAACGGCGGTGGGTTCTCGCGGACGTCGGCCACGATGGCCTCGACCCGCTCGTGCATCTTGGCCCAGTCCTCCACGGCCTCGCGCACGTCGCGCAGGACCCGCTGGACGTCGTCGACCACCGCGGCGGGGTCGTCGGCCTCCCCGAGCCGGTCGATCTCGACGTGCATCCACGACTCACGCACCGCATCACCCGCGGGCTCGGACGCGCCGTCCGCGACAGGGGTGACCGACTGCAGCTCACCGGTGATGTCGCGCACGACGTCGAAGCTCGGGTGGACGACGAGGTGGACGTCGCGCAGCTGGCGCGAGAGCTCCATGGTCAGCGAGTCGACGAGGAACGGCATGTCGTCGACGACGACCTCGACCACCGAGTGCCCACCGGCCGACCAGCCGTGCTCGGCCAGGGTGGGGGTCGACATCCGCACCTGGGCGGTCCCCTGGGGCCTGGCGCGCGCCAGCTGGTGGTGCGAGGCGAGGGCGCCGTAGATGTCGTAGTCGGACCGGTCGACGAGGTCCTCGGGGGCGACGTAGCGGAAGTAGCCGCGCAGGAGGTCGCCGACCGCGTCGTGCGGTGGGCCGCCGCTGCCCTTGCCTTGCTTCGCCAGGTCGGTGGCCTTCGCGAGGAGCTCGGCCTTGTCGGAATCGTGCGTCGTCGTTGACACGAAGCCCACGTTAGGACCCGGCAGTCGCGGCGACAACTGCGACCCGCCAGAGGTCGCTGACGACGTCCCCGGCGAGAGCTCAGAGTCGGCTGCGCACGTCCCAGAGAACGGGGTAGTACTGCAGCGGCAGCCGACCGCGCAGGTAGGCCGACCCGCTGGAGCCGCCGGTGCCCGACTTGGCGCCGATCATCCGCTCGACCATCACGACGTGGCGTGCACGCCAGCTGGCGGCGAGCTCGTCGTGCTGGAGCAGAGCCTCGGCGAGCGCCCAGACGGCGGCGTACGACGAGCGGTCGTGCGCCGTACGACGCACGGAGTCGGCGACCTCGTCGTCGTCACCCGCAGGCAGGTCGTGGGCACGCAGCACCTCGAGGAAGGCGTCCCACAGCGACGGCTCCTCCAGGCGCCGTCGCAGCCGCTCCTGCTCGTCCTCGGTGAGGCCTCGGAACCGATCGAGGTAGCCCGCGTCCTTCGCCCCGCTGACGAACTCGAGCTCGCGGAACTGCACGCTCTGGAACCCGGACGCCGGCGCCAGGCGCTGGCGGAACTCCAGGAAGTCCTGCGGGGTCATCGTCTCGAGCACGTCGACCTGCTGCACGAGCGTGCGCTCGATGACGTGCACGCGCTGGAGCAGGTGCTGGGCCCACCACAGGTTGCCGTCGGTCATCGCCGAGCGGGCCGCCGCGACCTCGTGCAGGAGCTGCTTGAACCACAGCTCGTAGACCTGGTGGATCGTGATGAACAGCAGCTCGTCGTGCGCCGGCGGGTCGGACTCGAGGTGCTGGGAGTCGAGCAGCTGCGGGAGCCGTAGATAGCTTCCGTAGGTCAGCTGAGCGCCCTGCTCGCCGAAGGACACAAAGGACTCGCTGCTCGTTTTCTCGCTCACTCCCCCACTCAATCACTCCTGGCGGCATGATGACGCCCATGAAGCTCCGTCATGAATTCACCTACGCCGCCCCTCCCGCCGACGTGTTCGCCATGCTGGCCGATCCCGCCTTCCGCGAGAAGGTCTCCGCGGCCCAGGACGTCGTCTCCGCCGACATCACCGTGACCCCCGCCGGTGAGGGCTTCGAGCTGGTCAACGACCAGGTGCAGAAGACCGAGGGGCTGCCCTCGATCGCCAAGAAGTTCACCGGCGACACGACCCACGCCATCGTCACCGAGAAGTGGGCCGACCAGCGTGGTGGCTCGGTCGACATCTCCTCGCCCGGCAAGCCCACGGCCATCACGGGCACGGTGGCGCTGCTCGAGTCCGCGGAGGGCACGAGCGAGGTCGTCGAGCTCGAGGTCAAGGTGAAGGTCCCCCTGATCGGCGGCAAGCTGGAGGCCCTCCTCGTCGACACCATCAAGGGGAACCTCGAGATCGAGCAGACCGTCGGCGACGCCTGGCTGGCCGGAGAGCGCTGACATGTCCAAGACCATCACCCACGAGCTCTCCTACGACGCCCCGATCGACGCCGTGACCGCCATGCTGGCCGACCCGGCGTTCCGCGAGGAGGTCTGCCGCTACCAGCGCTGCGTGCGCTACGACGTCGCCATCGACGTCTCGGGCGAGACCAAGAAGGTCCGCATCGACCAGTGGCAGCCCACCAAGGGGATGCCCTCCTTCGCCAAGAAGATCGTCGGCGAGGAGACCAACGTCGTCCAGGAGGAGACCTGGACCAGCCCGACCCACGGCGACCTCAAGATGAGCATCCCCGGCAAGCCCGGCGACATGTCCGGCACCGCCTCGATCGCGGAGTCGGGCGTCGGCACCGTCGAGACCGTCACGCTGACCGTCAAGGTCAACATCCCGCTCGTCGGCGGCAAGCTCGAGGGCCTCATCGCCGACCTGCTCCTCAAGGCCCTCAAGGCCGAGAACAAGGTCGGGCGCGACTACCTGTCCCGCTGAGGGTCCCGCTGGGGGTCCCGCTGGGGGTCCTGCTGGTCCGCGTGCTCGTCGGCGCGGCGGCGGCGTGCGATGACGATGCCGAGCACGACGAACGGCCCGAAGGCCAGCAGCAGGGTCAGCACCTGCTCGACCGGGTGCAGGGCACCGAGGTGGAGCGGGACGACCGTCATGGCTCCATCATGCCCGGTCGACCCGAACCTCTGGACAGCCAGCGGGCCGGGTGGTGAGCCTCCTCACCGCCCGGCCCGGAACACGGACTCGTAGTGCGATGTTCAACTACACATGACTGACCTCTTCGAGCCCCTGACCGTGAAGTCCTGGACCCTCGCCAACCGCCTGGTGATGGCCCCCCTGACCCGCAACCGTGCCCAGGGCACCGTGCCCGGCGACCTACAGGCCGAGTACTACTCGCAGCGCGCCGCCGCCGGCCTCATCATCACCGAGGGCTCGCAGCCCAGCGCCCGCGGCCAGGGCTACCCCAACACCCCCGGCTTCCACTCCCCCGAGCAGCTGGCCGGCTGGACCAAGGTCACCGACGCCGTGCACGCCCAGGGCGGGCTGATCGTGGCCCAGCTCATGCACGCCGGCCGGATCGCCCACCCCGACAACACTGGCGGCGAGGAGATCATTGCCCCGAGCGCGATCGCTGCGCCCGGCGAGATGTTCACCGGCACCGGCTCGCAGCCCCACCCGGTCCCCCGCGCGCTGGAGACCGACGAGATCCCCGAGGCCGTCGAGGAGTTCGTGACCGCCGCGCGCAACGCGATCGACGCCGGTCTCGACGGGGTCGAGATCCACGCCGCCAACGGCTACCTGATCCACCAGTTCCTCGCGCCGGGCAGCAACCTGCGCGACGACCAGTACGGCGGCTCGCCGGCCAACCGCATCCGCTTCGCCGTCGAGGTCACCCGCGCCGTGGTCGACGCCGTCGGCGCCGACAAGGTCGGCATCCGGATCAGCCCGGCGCACAACATCCAGGGCGCGACCGAGGAGGACGCCGCCGACGTCGAGGCGACGTACACCGGGCTCATCCAGGAGATCGCCCCGCTCGGCCTGGCCTACCTCTCGATCCTCGCCGACCCGCGCCTGGACCTCGTGCAGTCGCTGCGCAAGGAGTTCGGCGGTGTCGTGATCGCCAACGACGGCTTCGGCACCATCACCACCAAGGACGACGCCCAGGCGATCCTCGACGAGGACCTCGCCGACGCGGTCGCCGTGGGGCGGCTCTACCTCGCCAACCCCGACCTGCCGACACGTTGGTCGAAGGGTGCCGAGCTCAACGAGCCCGACTCCGACACCTTTTACGGTGGCGGCGCCGAGGGCTACACGGACTACCCGTTCCTCTCCGCCTGACCTGAACCCGTCCGCCCTCCCGTACTAGGGCACCCGCACCAAAAATGATGCCGAGTCGGCGCGAGTACGCGCCGACTCGGCATTGATTTCGTGCAGTCAGCCCTGGTGGGGGTGGCGGTGCTCCTTCGGCGGCACGAAGGTCTCCTTGATCGAGCGCGGGGAGGTCCAGCGCAGGAGGTTGACCGCCGCACCGGCCTTGTCGTTGGTGCCCGAGGCGCGGCCACCGCCGAACGGCTGCTGGCCGACGACGGCACCGGTGGGTTTGTCGTTGACGTAGAAGTTGCCGGCGGCGAAGCGCAGCTTCTCCGAGGCCCACGCGATCGCGCCGCGGTCCTGGCTGATGACGGCACCCGTCAGGGCGTACGGCGAGACGCTCTCCAGCTGGTGGGTGACCTTCTCGAAGTCGGCGTCGTCGTAGACGTGCACGACCAGGATCGGCCCGAAGTACTCCGTGGAGAACATCGCGTCGCTCGGGTCGGTCGCGGTCACGATCGTGGGTCGCACGAAGTAGCCCACCGAGTCGTCGACCTGGCCGCCGGCCACGACCTCGAGGCCCTTGGTGCGCTTGGCGCGAGCGATCGCCGCCTTGTGCTTGGCGAAGGCTCGGTCGTCGATGACCGCGCCCATGAAGTTGGACAGGTCGGTGACGTCGCCCATCGAGAGGTTCTCGGTGTCGGCGATCAGCTGGTCCTTGATCTTCGCCCACAGCGACTTCGGCACGTAGGCGCGCGAGGCTGCCGAGCACTTCTGGCCCTGGTACTCGAACGAGCCACGGATCATCGCCACCCGCAGCACGTCGGGGTCGGCCGAGGGGTGCGCCAGGATGAAGTCCTTGCCGCCGGTCTCGCCGACGATGCGCGGGTAGGAGCGGTAGCCCGAGATGTTGGTGCCGATCGTCTGCCACAGGTGCTGGAACGTCGGCGTCGAGCCGGTGAAGTGGATGCCCGCCAGGTCGGGGTGGGTCAGGGCCACCTTCGAGACGTCGAGGCCGTCACCGGGGAGCATGTTGATGACGCCCGGCGGCATGCCGGCCTCCTCGAGCAGCTCCATCGTCAGCGACGCGGCGAGCTGTTGGGTGGGCGACGGCTTCCACAGCACCGTGTTGCCCATCAGCGCCGGGGCAGTAGGCAGGTTGCCGGCGATCGCGGTGAAGTTGAACGGCGTGATCGCGTAGACGAACCCCTCGAGCGAGCGGTGGTCGGTGCGGTTCCAGATGCCGGGGCTGTTGGCGATCGGCTGGTCGGTGAGGATCTGCTTGGCGTAGTGCACGTTGAAGCGCCAGAAGTCGATGAGCTCGCACGCAGCATCGATCTCGGCCTGGAAGGCCGTCTTCGACTGCCCCAGCATCGTGGCGGCATTGAGCCTCTGGCGCCACGGCCCGGCGAGCAGGTCGGCAGCCTTGAGGATGATCGCGCAGCGCTCGTCGAACGGCATCGCGCGCCACTCGGGCGCGGCGTTCGTGGCCGCCTTGACGGCCGCCTCGGCGTCCTTGGTCGTGGAGTTCTTCAGGACCCCGAGCACGTGCTGGTGGTCGTGCGGCTGCACGACCTTGATCTCCGCGCCGCCGCCGTTGCGCTTGCGGCCGTTGATGTGGGCGCGGAACGTGTGCTGCTTGCCCTCCAGCGCCGCGATCTCGGTCTCGAGGGCGGTCCGTTCGGGGCTGCCGGGTGCGTAGAGCAGATTCGGCTCGTTGACGGGAGCGGGAGGAAAGGTGATCGCGTCCATTGCGCGAGCGTAGTTCAGAGGGGCTGACCTACAGCAAGGAGTCGATCTCCTGCACGCCGAACCACGCGAGGTCCTCGTCGGGGTCGGCGTCGACCCCCCGGTCGGCGACGTCGGCGTGGACGGCGACCAGGTCGGCCAGCGCGATCGGGGCACCGGCGTCGGCGACCTCGGCGACCAGGACCACGCGACGTCCGGGCCCCTGGATCAGCGTCGTCGAGGCGTCCGCGGCGCTCATCAGCGCGGCGTACTCGGCCGCCTCGTCGTCACCGTCGGCCTCGAAGGGCTCGGGATCCGCAGCGATACTCCCCGAGGCGACCAGGCCACGCACCCGGTCGACGGTCGTCGGCAGGTAGACCCGGGTCATTTCTTCGTCGCCCGGCTCGTCGTCGCGCGCTTGCGGCCGCGAGGCGCACGCTTGCTCGTGGAGACGGTCAGGAGCTCCTCGAGCGCCTCGGCCAGGCAGGTCTTGAAGATGTCCACGTCGGGCAGCAGGTCGCGGTCGGCGTTGATGCCGTAGAACACCTTGCCGTCGTACGACGTCACCGCGATCGAGAGCGGGTGGCCGGGCAGCAGCGGCGGCACCGGGTAGGTCGCGAGCATGCGGGCACCTGCGGCGTAGAGCGGAGCCTGCGGGCCCGGCACGTTGGTGACGCTGAGGTGGTAGCCGCGGCGCAGCTCCTCGGCAGCGACGCGCGAGCCGATGGCGTGGAAGGTCGTCGGGGCGAACCCGGCGATGCCGGCGAGCCGGTTGGCGGCGACGCTGCGACCGGTGTCCTTGTGGGCCTGGAACGAGTACGACACCTGGTGCAGTCGCACGATCGGGCTCGCCTCCCCCACGGGCAGGGTCACGAAGTGAGCAGCGATCTGGCTGCCGAGCGAGGTGGCCTCGAGCTCGTCGTCGATCACCGAGACCGGCACCACGGCCCGGATCTCGCGCACCCCGCTCAGCGACGCGGTGCGCGTCATGAACCAGCCGCGCAGTCCGCCGGTGATCGTGGCGAGGATGACGTCGTTGATCGTGCCGCCGTGGGTCTCGCGCACCCGGCGGTAGTCGGCGAGGTCGGTGGTCAGGGTGATCACCCGACGCTGCTGCGAGAGGGGTCCGAACATCGCCGAGCGACGTCGCGGACGTCGTCCGGTGAGGGCTCGGGTGACCTGCGCGGCGCGCTCCCGAGTGGCGTCGACGCTCTGCCGCACCTGCGCGACGGCGATGCCGGCGGTGTCGATCACGGCGGTGGGCGCGGTGACGGACTCCTTGATTGCGGAGGCGAGCAGGGC
>NZ_JAXMNS010000011.1:0-22306 GCF_034670285.1 Nocardioides sp.
GCTCTGCGGATCGAGCGGTACGGCGTCCGGGTCGGGCTCCCATGCCTCCGCGAGGCTGGGCGAGCCGCGACCCAGCAGGGTGCGCACCACCTGTCCTCGCTCGCCGGCGCGGGCGGCGTCCTCGACGAGCCCGAAGGCGGCCGGGTAGCGACGAGTCAGGCCGGCGACCATCCGACCGCTCTCGCCACTCGTGGCGCCGTACATCGCGCCGAGCAGGCCGAGCTTGGCGTCGTTGCGGGTCGCGACCGCGCCGGCGTCGACCATGCCCTGGTAGAGGTCGGTGCCGCGGGCGGCCTCGGCGAGCGCGCTGTCGCCGCTCATCCCGGCCAGCACCCGCGGCTCGAGCTGGGCGACGTCGGCCACGACCAGCGCCCAGCCCTCGTCGGCGACCGCGGCCGGGCGCACCTGCACCGGGATCGACAGCGCTCCGCCGCCGTTGGACGACCAGCGACCGGTCGCCGAGCCCGCCGGTTGGTACGACGGCCGGAAGCGTCCGCCGCTCACCCAGGTCTCGATCCAGGTCCAGCCGTTGGTCGAGAAGAGGTGCGCCAGTTGCTTGTAGCGCAGCAACGGGGCAATCGCCGGGTGCTCCAGCGCCCGCAGCGTCGAGGCGCGGGTGTCGGCAGCCTCCAGCCCGACTCGGCGCAGGGCGGCGAGGAGGTCGGGGCGGGAGTCGGGGGTGAGACCGGGCGCGTCCAGGGCGGTCCGCACCTCCCCGACCAGGGCCTCGAGCAGCGCCGGCCGGGCGCCGCGCGGAGGACGCCGTCCGAGCAGGTCGATCAGCAGCGACTCGTGGACGTCGACGCGCCAGGGGATCCCGGCGTACGTCATCTCGGCGGCGGCGAGAGCTCCAGCGGACTCCGCCGAGAGCAGCAGCGCGAGTCGCGACGCCTCGGCGGACGCGGCCACCGTGGCGAGCTGGCGGGCGTCCTCGAGGTCGGCGCGCAGGTGCTCGATGTCCTCGTCGGCGGAGAACAGCGTGGGCTCGGTGGGGACGACGGCGCGCAGCCGGTCCCAGTGCTGCGACTCCTCGCCCACCAGCAGGTCGGCGTCGGCGGCCGGGGCGCGGCTGAGCAGTCGACGACTCAGCCGCAGGTCGTGCGCCCGCTCGACCCGCACGCCGGCGGCGAGGAGTGGCGGATACCACCGGGCGGTGTCGTCCCACACCCAGCGCGGCCGCTCGACCTCGCGCTCGACAACGTAAGCCGCCAGGTCCTCCTGCGCGATCTCGTCACGACGTCCGCCGTCCACCACGAGCACCCGCTCGTGCGGCAGTCGCGAGAGCGAGACACGAGGAGGGGACACAGACGCAAGGATCGCACCGGTCATGGACGACAATCAGCGCCATGGACCTCAGCGACCTGTTCCTCGTCGTAGCCGTCATCCTCGGAGTGGCGGTGCTGATCGGCGCCGCCGTCGTCGGCTACGTGTGGCGGCGCTACCAGGTCCCGCCGCGCGGACTGTTCGCGATGATCACGGCGCTGTTCTACCTCGCCACCCCGGTCGACGTGCTCCCCGAGATCGTGCTCGGCCCGTTGGGCCTCGTCGACGACGCCGGCGTCATCACCGGCGTCGCCTTCTTCGTCTACCGGCTCGTGCGCGCCCGCAAGGCGCTGCAGGCCGGTGGTGTGATCGGCCACCACGACAGTCCCTGACGAAGTGGCCCCTCCCACGGCGTGTCGGGGGCCAGATCGTCAGGGACTATCTTGGGCGGGCCGGGTACGGCGTCCGCTGGGACGGGCCGCTCCGAGGGATCAGGCCGCGCCGCGGGCCGGGTAGCCCTTCTTCTGCACGAACTTCAGACCACCCATCACGTCGTCCAGCGCGGGACGACCGAACGGCATCGACGCGACGCTGCTCCACAGCAGCGAGCCGTCGGAGTCGAGCACGAACATGCCGGGCTCGTTGAAGCGGTCGGGCTCGCCGTCGCTGATGGCGGTGGAGATGAAGAGCCCCCACTCGCGGGCCGACTCCTCGGTGAGGTCGTAGGCGACACGGAGGGTGTCGAGGTCCCAGGAGTCGACGAGCTCCTTGCTGCGGCCCTCGGTCTCCATGCTGACGGCGAGCACGCGGCCGATGCCGGCCTCGGTCAGCTCGTCGACGCGACGGTTGATCTCGCTGAGCTGGCCGCGGCAGACCGGGCAGTGCAGCCCGCGGAAGAAGACGACGAGGCTGAAGCGGCCGTCGGCGCCGGTGCCGAGAGCGAGGTCCTCGGTGGCGCCTCCCCCGGTGAGGGGCAGGGAGAGCTGGGGGGCCTGGGCGGTGGGTGTGAGTGTCATGGGGGGAGAACACGTCACCCCCACCCGCTCATTCCAACCGACCGCGACAGTCCGTCAGGTGAGGGTGTGCAGCACGGTCTTCGCCGCGGACGACGTCTGCTCGGCCAGGGCGCGAGCCGCCGCGACGCGCCGGGCGCGGCGTCGGTCGGCGGCGAGCGCGAGGAAGTTGAGGGCGCCCCAGCCCAGCGTCGTGGCCAGGATCTTGGTGCGCGTCGCATCGTCGTCCGCCTTCGCCGCGAGGACGATGCCGTCGCCGACGTCGCAGCCGATCCGGATCCACATGGCGGTCTTGACCGTGTGCTCGGAGCGGCCGAGGATCCCGAACGTGCTGATGGCGGCGTCGCGGACGCCGAAGACCAGCGCGAGCCGGTCGAAGCCGGCCTGCTCGCCACTGGAGGCCCCCATTGCCTGCCCGAGGTGCTCGGGACGCGCGAAGCAGTATCCGGCGTAGGAGGCGGTGGCGGTGCTCATCAGGCGGCTCAGGGCATAGCTCATGCCCGTGATCCTAGGGACGACGGCGACTCGGCGCCGTCCCCCCACGGGGTGGTCAGGCCTGCGCCACCGTGCCCGACGCCTGCGGGATCCGACTCAGCGCCCACAGCACCGCCTGGGTGCGGCGCTCGACGTTGATGCGGCGATAGGCGCTGCGCACGTAGGTCTTGATCGAGTTGATCGACAGGTAGAGGAGGGCGGCGATCTCCTGGTTGGAGTAGCCCCGGGCGATCAGGGTGAGCACCTCCAGCTCACGGTCGGTGAGGGCGGCCTCGCTCAGCGACACCTCGCCGTAGGACGGCAGGGTGGGGAGGTCGGTCGTGCCCCATGCGGTCTGGATCGTTGCGGTGCTCATCGTGTACTCGTCTCTCCGGCGGATGGCTCCGAGCCGGCAGCTTTGGAGGAGGAAGCGTTGGCTCCAGCGTGCTCCCCACGGCTGCGCGCGCCTAGTATCAAACCTATGCAAGGCAACGGCGGGCTCGACGTCACCGAGGTCGGCCAGCCCGACCCGAGCGACTCCGTCACCACCGGAGCCGGCCTGTCGATGAGCGAGGCCAGCGCCCTGCTCGGGGTCCCGGCACCGACGCTCCGCTCGTGGGAGCGCCGCTACGACATGCCCACGACACCGCGCACCGAGGGCGGCCACCGGCGCTACCTGCACTCCGAGGTCGTGCAGCTGCGACTGATGCGTGACGAGGTGGCGGCCGGGCGCCCGGCCGCCGAGGCGGCGCGGCACGTGCGGGCCATCCTCGACCCGGAGAACCCGCTGTCCGAGCGGATCGCGGACATGATGCGCGGCACCGCGGCCCAGGACGCCGCCGCCATCCGCGCCGTCCTCGACAGCGCCCACCTGACCCTGGGCCTTCCCGGGACCATCGACGGCGTCCTGCTGCCCGGGATGCGCCAGGTCGGCGCCTGGTGGGAGACCGGGCGCTGCGACGTGGCGCAGGAACACTTCGCGACGGAGGTGGTGCGCGGCTGGCTGGCCAAGCTGACCACGCTGGCCCCGCCGCCGACGTCCGACCGCTGGGTGCTGCTGGCCGTCGGGCCACGCGACCTCCACACGCTGGGGGTCGAGGCCCTCGGGGCCGTGCTCAACGAGCGGCGGGTCGGCGCCCGGACGCTCGGTCCGCGGACGTCGCCGCGCGTGCTGGCGACCGCCGCCGTCGCGACCGAGGCGGCTGCCGTCGTCGTCGTGTCGCACCTCCCGACCCAGCGTCGCGCTGCGGTCGACTCCATCCGCAACGTCGCCGAGACCGGGGTCGCGACCTACTACGCCGGCAACGCCTTCATCGGCGCCCCCTCACGCCGGACCGTGCCGGGCAGCTACCTCGGCGAGAGCATCGAGCAGGCCGCCGACACGATCGTCGCCTCACTGCACGCCACGGCCGGGCAGCCGTAGCCGTAAAGTGGGCAGCGCCGACCGCCACGGCCGCCCTCCGGCCGACGTCGATCCCCTGGACCCGTAGTACGAAGCAGTCCCACGAACCATCAACAGCCCCGGTCCGCTCGCGACCGGTCAGATCGGAATCCCTTGAGCCACCCGCACCCCGAGCTCCAGAAGCCCCCGTCACTCCCCAACGGAGCGATGCGCATCGTCGCCCTCGGCGGGCTCGGCGAGATCGGGCGCAACATGGCGGTCTTCGAGCAGTCCGGCAAGCTGCTGATCGTCGACTGTGGCGTGCTGTTCCCCGAGGAGCACCAGCCCGGCGTCGACGTGATCCTCCCCGACTTCAGCTGGATCCGCGATCGCCTCGACAAGATCGTCGGCATCGTGCTCACCCACGGTCACGAGGACCACATCGGCGGGGTCCCCTACCTGCTGCGCGAGCGCGCCGACATCCCCGTCATCGGCTCGCGCCTGACGCTGGCCCTGATCAAGGAGAAGCTCAAGGAGCACCGGATCGTCCCGACGCTCCACGAGGTCAAGGAGGGCGACCGCAAGCAGGGCATGTACGGCCCCTTCGACCTCGAGTTCGTGGCGGTCAACCACTCGATCCCCGACGGTCTTGCGGTCGCCATCCGCACCAAGGCCGGGATGGTCGTCCACACCGGCGACTTCAAGATGGACCAGTTCCCCCTCGACAAGCGGATCACCGACCTGCGCGGCTTCGCCCGTCTGGCCGACGAGGGCATCGACCTGCTGATGAGCGACTCGACCAACGCCGAGGTGCCCGGCTTCACGACCTCCGAGCGCGAGCTGACGCCGGCGATCGAGCAGGTCTTCCGCACCTCTCCGCGACGCGTGATCGTCTCCAGCTTTGCCAGCCATGTGCACCGCATCCAGCAGGTGCTCGACCAGGCCCACGCCCACGGGCGCAAGGTGGCCTTCGTCGGTCGCTCGATGGTGCGCAACATGGGGGTCGCGCAGGACCTCGGCTACCTCACGGTCCCCGAGGGACTCATCGTGCCGCTGGCGCAGCTCGAGAAGCTGCCGGCCAACAAGGCCACGCTGATCTGCACCGGTTCGCAGGGCGAGCCGCTGGCTGCGCTGTCCCGCATGGCCAGCCGCGACCACAAGATCCGCGTCGGCGAGGGCGACACCATCCTGATGGCCTCCTCGGTCATCCCCGGCAACGAGAACGCCATCTCCAACGTCATCAACGGCCTGACCCGCTGGGGCGCCAACGTCGTCCACAAGGGCAACGCCAAGGTGCACGTCTCGGGTCACGCCAGCGCCGGTGAGCTCGTCTACTGCTACAACCTGATGCAGCCCAAGAACGTGATGCCCGTGCACGGCGAGTACCGCCACCTGCGCGCCAACGCCGACCTCGCGATCAGCACCGGCATCGACCCCAAGCGGGTGCTCCTGGCCGAGGACGGCGTGGTCGTCGACCTGCAGAACGGCACGGCCAAGATCGTCGGCAAGGTCGCCTGCGGCAACGTGTACGTCGACGGCCAGGTCGTGGGCGGGGTCACCGAGGCCACGCTCAAGGACCGGCGCACGCTGGCCGAGGAGGGTGTCGTCACGGTGCTCGCGATCGTGGACGCCGACACCGGCGCCCTGGCCGACCCGCCCGACTTCCTGGTGCGCGGCTTCGAGCACGACCGCGACGCCTTCGAGCCCGCCGTCGCCGTCGTCGAGAAGACGCTGGCGCGGGCCGCGGCCGACGGCATCGGTGACTCCTACCGCCTCGAGCAGATGATCGGGCGCGACGTGTCGCGCTGGGCCCAGCGCTCGTTCCGTCGTACGCCGTTGATCATCCCGATAGTCATTGATGCTTAAAGCGCTTTGAGTGCTACTTCCGGGTAATGCAAATCTGCATTACCCGGAGGTTAAAGAACTGGTCCGAAAAGTTCGGAGTACACCCGTAACCTCAACCGCTTTCGTGCCGTTGATCCGATGACCGCGCCCCTTTTTTGGGCGCCGACTCGGAAGGCACCCCCATGCGCCGCATCCTCACCACCACCCTGACCGCGCTAGCGGTCCTGGTGTCCTTGTTCGCCGTCCCGCTGGCGCTACCGGCGCCATCGGCCCAGGCCCACGTCGAGCGCCCGTCGTACTGGCCCGACCCCAAGCCCGACTGCAGCATCTCGCCGTGCGCGGGTGGGGCGATCCCGAAGGCCCGCACGCTGGCGTCGGCGCTGAAGACCAAGCCGGCAGGCAAGACCCGCGTGGTGTGCCAGCAGAACTCGATGACTCGCCTGCGCAAGGCCGTCGCCAAGGCGCGCAAGCAGGGGTACGACATTCGGCCCACGGTGCACAAGAGCCTCGGCGCCAAGAAAGCCAAGCAGCTGCTGAAGGTCAACAAGAAGCTCTTCAAGCTCTGCACCTACCGCCACATCCAGGCCGCGGTGAACGACTCGGGCAACCAGGACCGCGTCGTGGTGATGCCCGGCCTCTACAAGGAGGCCCCGTCGCGGGCGATGCCTACCAACGACCCGGCGTGCGACCAGTGGCACACCGAGGGTGACGACGGCGACCCCGCCGCGCTCTCCCACGACTACCAGATCCACTGCCCCAACGACGCCAACCTGATCGCCGTGATCGGGCGCGGACCCGACACCGAGCCGGCTCCGAGCCCGCCGAGCGACGAGCGCCACGGGATCCCCGGCGTCGGCGACTGCATCCGGTGCAACTTCCAGCTCGAGGGCTCCGGCGTGAGCGCCGACGACGTGATCATCGAGGCCGGCTCGGCCAAGGCCGGCAACGGCGGCCCCTCGGCGGTCGGCCACAAGAAAGACGTCGGCATCTTCGTCGACCGCGCCGACGGCTTCGTGCTGCGCAACGTCAACGTCCGCCACGCCCGCGAGCACGACATCTACGTGCTCGAGACCGACGGCTACCTGCTCGACCGGTTCAAGGCCTACTACGCCGGCGGCTACGGCGTCCTGACCTTCACCGGCGACCACGGCATGATCCAGAACTGCGACGCGGCCGGGCACGGCGACTCCGGCCTCTACCCCGGCTCGGGTGCCGACTCGACGAGCAACCGCTACAAGCCGTTCTACCCGGAGTGGCGCTATAGCCAGACGGTGCGCAAGTGCGACAGCCACCTCAACGCGAGCGGCTTCTCGGGCACCAACAGCCACGGCACGCTGATCACGCGCAACAACTTCTACGACAACGCGCTGGGCTTCACCACCGACGTGTTCACCGCGCCGGGCCACCCGGGCTTCCCGCAGCACGGCAACACGATCTCGAAGAACAACTTCTACGACAACAACTTCAACCCCTTCGCGGAGGACTCGGACGTCGAGCCCTTCATCGCCGCCCCCGTCGGCACCGGCCTGTGGCTGGCCGGCGGCAACGACAACGTCGTGCGTGACAACCACTTCTACGACAACTGGCGCCGAGGCACGATGCTCTTCGCCGTCCCCGATGCCACCGTCTGCGGACCCGAGCCCATCGGCAGCAACACCCCGGTGCCCGGCTGCAACCCGGCCACCACGACGACGTCGTACGGCAACAAGTTCCACGGCAACACCATGGGCGTCAGCCCCCAGGGCAAGGTGCTGCCCAACGGCACCGACTTCTGGTGGGACAACTTCCCCGGCAACACCGGCAACTGCTGGTGGGACAACACCGGCGCCGACGGCGGGGCCGCGACCACGTCCCCGGCGATCCTCCCCAGCTGCGCCGACGGCACCCAGCCGGCCCTCAGCGTCGGGTTCGGGGACGTCGTCAATGAGGGCGAGCTCGCTGCGTGCCTGGCCGGCTACACGATCTCGGGCTACCCCAACGGCAACTCCGACATCTGCGACTGGACCGCGACCCCCGCCAAGCCGGGACGGACGAGCAGCGCCACGAGCGAGGACAGCCAGGCCCAGGAGGTCAACCAGCTCGCCTTCCTCGGCGCCACCTGCGGAGCGGGCCTGTCGCCGCGGCTGTGCGGCTTCGTCGCGAGCCTCCAGTCGGGCGTCTCGACGGGACTCTTCGGCTTCCCGCTCGCCGACCGTGACCTCCCCACCACCGCGCTGTCGCGGGTGAACTCGTCCACGCCGCTCGGCAGCATCACCTGCAGCTGGTGGCGCCAGGCCGACGAGACCCAGCGCCTCGGCATGGTGCAGCGCATCCGAACGATGGCCACGGCGCCGATCAACGGCACCGCGGGCGACGCGACGACCTACGGCAACGGCTCCGGACTCTCTGACACCCGGGCGCTCAAGCTGTTCGAGGGCCGGTGCAGCACCTTCGGTGCGGGACCGTTCGCGCTCTACAAGATCTACGGCGCCGCGGCACCGTTCGCGGCCTACACCGGCTGAACCTCGAGCTCGGGTCGGGCGGGTGGCGCCTCGGCGCCCCCGCCCGTGAATCCCGTCAGCCGGCCGGGACGTAGACCAGCTTCTTGTTGACGAACTCGTCGATGCCGTAAGGCCCGAGCTCGCGACCCACGCCCGAGCGCTTCGTGCCGCCGAAGGGCAGGTCGGCGAGCGAGCCCTGCGCGCTGTTGATCCACACCATGCCGGTCTCGAGCCGCTCGGCGACCTCCTCGGCGCGCGCGACGTCGGCGCTCCAGATCACGCCACCGAGGCCGAACGGCGAGCCGTTGGCCAGGGCGACGGCCTCGTCGACGTCCGCGACCCGGTAGACCACGGCCGCGGGCCCGAAGAGCTCCTCGGAGTAGGCGCGCATCTCAGGGGTCACGCCGGTCAGCACGGTGGCCTGCATGAACGACCCGACCCGGTCGAGGGGCCGGCCTCCGGTCTCCACGGTGGCGCCGCGGTCGACGGCGTCCTGGATCTGCTCGAGGAGGTTGTCGACGGCCTGCTGCGACGACAGTGGGCCGAAGCCGGCCGACTCGTCGGTCGGGTCGCCCGGCTCGAGGGCGGCCATCGCCGAGGTGAAGGCGGTGAGGAAGTCGTCGTACAGCTCATCGACGACGATCATCCGCTTGGTGCCGTTGCAGGCCTGGCCGGCATTGCCCATCCGGCCGCGCACCGCTGCCTTGACGGCAGCACCCAGGTCATCGGCGTCGAGCAGGATGAACGGGTCGGACCCGCCGAGCTCGAGCACGACCTTCTTCAGGTTGCGTCCGGCCACCTCGGCCACGGCCGAGCCGGCGCGCTCGCTTCCGGTCACCGAGACACCGGCGACCCGCTCGTCGGCGATGATGTCGGCCGACTGCTCGTTGGTGGCGAAGACGTTGAGGTAGGCGTCGGCCGCCAGGCCGGCGTCGCGGAAGAGCTGCTCCATCATCAGTGCCGACTCGGGGCACTGCGGGGCGTGCTTGAGGATGATCGTGTTGCCCAGCATCAGGTTCGGTGCCGCGAAGCGGGCAACCTGGTAGTAGGGAAAGTTCCACGGCATGATCCCGAGCAGCGGACCGATCGGCTCCTTGCGCACGTAGGCCCGGCCACCCTTCTTCGGGTGCAGCGGCGTGTCGGCGAGCAGGTCGGCTGCCTCCTCCGCGTAGTAGCGGTAGATCGAGGCCACGAGGCGCACCTCGCCGACGCCCTCGCGCAGGGGCTTGCCCATCTCGCGGGCAATGATGAGCGCCAGCTCGTCGGCGCGCTCGTCGTAGAGGTCGGCGACGAGCAGCAGGATCGCGGAGCGGTCGGACAGCGACGTGGTGCGCCACGTGCCGAAGGCCGCGTGCGAACGTCGTACGACGTCGTCCACCTGGGCGTCGGTGGCGGTCTCGAACTCCTGCTCGGTCTCGCCGGTGGCCGGGTTGACGACCTGGTAGGTGCTCACGGTGATTCCTCTCGCTGGGGGCGCTCTCCCGACTCGGAGTCGGCGTGACTCCGACCGTAGGCCGCGGTGTCCTCCACACCATGCTCCTGCCGGGTGAGCACCGCCACCGCTCGCCGAAGGAATTCATCCGGCCCGGCGCGACTCGCCCGCTCCCGAGCTCGTCGTCCGCTCTCGGGTCCCGATGGGTCCTAAGGTGGGTCAGTCCCACCCTCTGCAATCGGGAGCAGCCATGAGCACGTCCGCCCCAGTCGACGAGACCGCCACGCGCGGCGGCTTCTCCTCGCGCAAGGTCTTCATCTTCGCCGCGATCGGCTCGGCCGTCGGTCTCGGCAACCTGTGGCGCTTCCCGTACGTCGCCTACGAGAACGGCGGCGGCGCGTTCCTCATCCCCTACCTGGTGGCGCTGCTGACCGCGGGCATCCCGTTCCTGCTGCTGGACTACGCGATCGGGCACCGCCACCGCGGCTCGGCGCCGCTCTCGTTCGCCCGGCTCAACCGCCGCACCGAGGGGATCGGTTGGTGGCAGGTGGGCATCTGCTTCGTGATCGCGGTCTACTACGCAGGCGTCCTGGCCTGGGCGCTGCGCTACGTGTTCTTCTCGATCGACCAGAAGTGGGGCAGCGACCCGGAGGGCTTCTTCTTCACCGAGTTCCTCCAGATCAGCGATCCGGGGATCACCACCGAGCCGGTGCTCGGTGTCCTGGTGCCGCTGTTCCTGGTGTGGGCGCTCGTGATCGGCGTGCTCGCCCTCGGGGTGCAGCGCGGCATCGGCGTGACCGCGGCGATCTTCATCCCGATCCTCGTGGTGACGTTCGGGATCCTGGTCGTGACCGCCCTGTTCCTGCCCGGAGCGACCGAAGGCCTCAACTCGCTCTTCACCCCGCACTGGGCGGCCCTGGCCGAGCCGACCGTCTGGGCGGCGGCGTTCGGACAGATCTTCTTCTCGCTCTCCATCGGCTTCGGCATCATGATCACCTACGCCTCCTACGCCAAGCGCGACACCGACATGGCCGGATCGGGACTGGTCGTCGGGTTCTCCAACTCCGGCTTCGAGCTGCTCGCCGGCATCGGCGTCTTCGCCGCCCTCGGCTTCCTCGCCCAGGCTCAGGACGTGGCCGTGGACGAAGTCGCCACGGCCGGGGTGGGACTGGCGTTCGTGGCCTTCCCAGCGATCATCAGCGAGGCACCAGCCGGCGCGCTGATCGGTGTGCTGTTCTTCGTCTCCCTCGTGATCGCGGGACTGACCTCGCTGATTTCCGTGGCCGAGGTGGTCATCTCCGCGGTGCGCGACAAGCTCGAGCTGAGCCGTCGTAGGGCGACCCTGGTGGTCACCGTGCCGATGGCGGTGCTGAGCCTGGCCTTCCTCTCGACCACGAGCGGGCTGTACGTGCTCGACATCGTCGACCACTTCATCAACCTGTTCGGCATCCTGCTGGTCGCCATCGTCTCGATGGTCGCGATCGCCTGGGGCGCCCGCGCGCTCCAGGACCTTGCCGACCACCTCAACGCCGACAGCAGCTCAGTGCACCTGGGCGCCTGGTGGCGGGTGCTGGTCGGGGTGATCGCGCCGATAGCGCTCGTCTACGTGCTCGCCGACGCGTTCTGGACCGACGTCACGACGCCCTACGGTGACTACCCGGCCTGGATGCTCGCCATCTTCGGCTGGGGTACGGCGGTCACCGTGGCGATCGTCGGGTTCCTGCTCGCGCGCGTGCACTGGCGCGAGGACACCGACCTCACCACCACCGGCTCGCACGGCTCGAAGGGAGACCACGCGTGAACACCTCAGCCATCATCATGCTCATCGTCGCCATGCTGATCATCTGGGGCGGCCTCGCCCTCGCCGTGGTCAACCTGATGGTGCGCAGCTCCCACGAGCCCGGCCCCGACGAGCTGCGTCGCGACCTCTGACCCGAAGGGCTCACTCGCCGCTCGCCGTGCCGGCGCGCGACCCGTTGCCCCGAGCCGGGTCGCGCGTTGCGACGGGGGCCGCGGCTTCGCGTTCGACCAGTGCGCTGCGGGTGAAGAGGACCGTCCCACCGCTGTCGGTGTCGTCGAAGACGATGCTCTGGTTGCCCGAGCACCTCAGCTCGACGTCACCGTCGGCCGAGTCGATCCGTCCGCTCGAGGCCATCGTCGCAAAGCCCCCCTTGGGGGTCCCGTAGGCGAGCCCGATGATCCTCGGAGCGTCTGCCTGGAAGAGGAAGCACTGCGAGGTGGTCAGTGCGCCGCCGCTCTTCAGAGCCACCGCATAGGTGACCAGGTAGGTGCCGTCGGGCAGGTCGGGGAACACCGCGGACCGGTTGATGGACGGGGTCCCGCCCTCGGGCAGCTGATAGGCGTAGGTGAGTGTCTCGAGGTCCGCGGCGTCCTGGCCGTCGACCTGGTCGGCGTTGAGCTTGGCGACCCTCTCGGCCGACGTCACGGCGAGGGGCGGGGACCCCGCCTTCGTCCTGAGCTTCAGCGCCGGGCCCTTCTTGGTGCGCTTGAGCGTGGTGAGCTTGCCGGAGGTGGTGGTCTTGCCGGCGAGCACCGGCTTCCCCTTCCCGCCGGCCGCTTGAGCAGCGAAGTTGATCCCGGCAACCACCAGCACGGCGGTGAGCAGGACGGCGAGGAGCGAACGAGTTCGAGGCAGGTGTGACATGAGCCCTCCCGGGCATCTCATGCCGGGCCCCGAGTCCGCGGCGGACGAATGGGCAATCTCCTGTGACTACTCCTGTGTCCTCCACTCCGTCAAGAGGTGGGCCCGCGGCACCCGTTGGGGGGATCACGCCCTCGTCAGCGACCCCTAGGTTCGAGGGATGACCGAGGAACAGATCAACCCCGACCGCATCGACGACGACATCAGCGCCCCCGAGGGCGTGGGCGGGACGACGGACGGCGCCCCGACCGCCGGCCGTGAGATCAGCGAGGACAAGCACGAGGACGCCGTCGAGCCCGACGACAACGCCTTCGAGGTCGACGGGCCGCAGGCCGGCCACGCCTGAGACCGGACGACGTACGGCCCCCGGCGGAAATCGCCGGGGGCCGCTCGTGTCACAGGGACGCGCAGATCAGCTGCGTGCGCGCACCTTGATCTTGACCGGGTCAGCGGTCAGGGTCTTGCCGGTCCCGACGAGCCGGACCTTGACCGTCAGGGTCTTGCCCTTCCTCAGCGTGCGCTTGGCGGCAGGTTTCAGGATCACGGCGGTCTTCTTCGCACCACCGGCCTTCACCGTCACGTCCCGCTCCATGAGCGTGCGGCCCTTCCACTTCACCGTCACCTCTCCTGTGCAACGACCAGCAGCGCTCGCGCAACCGAGATCGAGCGTGAAGCGCTTGCCGGCCCGGTTGGCCAGCTCGGTGCGGTCGAGCACGGTCAAGGTGCGGGCCGTGGTGTCCGGCAGCGGCTCGAGGGTGTCGACCGGCTCCGGGATCGCGTCGGCGTCGTACTCCAGCGCAGGAGCGCTCGTCGACACCACGTGCCCGTCGGCGATCTGGTCGAAGGCGTAGGCGTAGCCGAGGATCTTGGCGTCGTCGAACTCCTTGCCCTCGAGCTGGAAGCCGACCGGCTGGTCGTGGGCGTTCAATCCGGCGGGGAAGACCACTGACGGCACCCCGGCGTACGAGCTGTTGGGGTTGATCCGACCGAAGCTCGGGTGGATGGAGTCGTTGAGGTGGATGTCGCTGAGCTCGGTTGCGTAAAGCACGGCGTCGACCTCGAACTCGTCCATCCAGGTGCCGACCGATGCGCGGTAGGTCGCGCGCCAGTCCTCCATGTCGGCGATGTCCTGGTCGGACATCGCACCGGTCCCGGTGTAGGGCGAGGTGTTGCGACGGAACGGGATCCGCAGCGGCGAACGGGTGATCTCCACCGGGTCGGCGTAGGGGTTGTCCGGGTGGTCGGCGATCCAGCGGCGCCAGCCCTCGTAGTTGGTGTCACCCGAGTAGGTGCGGTCCGGGCGACCGGGGTAGTCGTCCATCGGGACGAGGGTCGCGCCGGCCTGCTCGAAGTAGGCGAACTGCGCACGCAGTGCGTCGCTGACCACGGTCGTGCCGAACGGGTCGTCGAAGACCGTCGCCGGGATACCGATCCGAGCACCCTCGAGCGCGTCGGCGTCCAGCGCGGCGGTCCAGTCGTCGGGACGCTCTCCGTCGGAGATGTCGTCCAGCGGGTCGTCGGGGTTGCCGACGGCACTGGCGTTGAGCAGCAGCGCGAGGTCGTCGAGCGACTGGGCCATGTGGCCGACGTAGTCCTGCACCACGGTGAGCGGCATCGTGCCGGCACTGCTCTGCATCCCGTCGGTGCCGCGCAGCGAGTAGAGGCTGGCCGCGCCGGAGGGACCCCACAGCGAGTCGCCGGTCTGCGTGCCCATCGCCGCGGCGGCCATGCTGGACGCCACCGCAACGGCGGAGCCACCCGACGAACCGATCGGGCTGCGTGAGGGGTCGAACGCTCCCCAGACCTGACCGAACGCGCTTTCGCTGTAGTAGCCGCTGTTGGCGAACTCCGAGAGGTTCGCCTTGCCGAGGATGATCGCGCCGGCCTCGCGGAGCTTGGCGACCTGCCAGGCGTCGGACGTCGGCTGATAACCGTCGAAGATCAGCGACCCACCGGTGGTGGGCATGTCCTCGGTGTCGATGATGTCCTTGATCATGATCGGGATGCCGAGCAGCGGACGGTCGTCGCCGGCCTTGCGGGCCTTGTCGGCGTCACGGGCCTGTTGCATGGCGTCCGGCGCCACGGTCAGCACGGAGTGCAGACCCAGCGGGCCCTGGTCGTAGGCCGCGATCCGGTCGAGGTAGGCGCGCACGACCTGTTGGGCATTGGTCACCCCCGACTCCATGTCGGCGGTGAGGTCAGTGATCGTCTTGCCCACGACGTCGTACGGCGACGTGGTCATCACCTCGGGGGCCGAGACGGCACCGCGGACAGCGCCGGCCAGCGGCTCGCCGCTCAACGTGTCGCACTGTGCCTCGTCGAAGCCGGGCAAGGTCGCCAGGTCGTAGTTGACCAGCGAGCAGATCTCCGGGTCGGTCAGACCGGCCAGGTCGGGCGCAGCGGTCAGTGCAGCCGCCATCGACTCAACCGCTGCCACCTGTGAGCCGTCTGCCGGCACGCCCGAGCCGTCGGGGGCATTGCGGCTCTCGGAGAGACCGGTCACCACGAAGTGCACCACCGAGCGCGACTCGCCGGGGGCCAGCGTGATCTCGTTGACGAAGCCGGGGTGGTTGGCCTCGTCGCCGGTCTCGGGAAGGTCGTTGACGAAGGGGTCGCGCAGGAAGATGCCGACCCGGTCGAGGGTCCCGTCGTAGCCGGGCGTGCCGATGGTCGTGGCGGAGGGTCCGTTGTAGGACGCCGACCCCTCACCGTCGGTGGGCGTGTAGAAGCTCACCCAGCCGTCGTCCTCGGTGATCTCGTCGTCGCCGTCGGACGTCGCCGCGACGTCGGACTGGTTGGCGTCGGTGTCGTAGCCGACCTGACCACCGAAGGCGACCTCAATCTTCTGCGGCTCCTTGGTGGTGTTGGTGAAGACGTCGAAGTACCGGCCGTAGCTCTGCGCCTGGTCGATCTTCAGCTCACGCT
Source organism: Nocardioides sp. (assembly GCF_034670285.1). Taxonomy (GTDB): domain Bacteria; phylum Actinomycetota; class Actinomycetes; order Propionibacteriales; family Nocardioidaceae; genus Nocardioides. The sequence goes on from NZ_JAXMNS010000011.1 coordinate 15,476, forward strand.
TGACCGCGACGCCGTCGATGACCACCGCACGGGCGCTCTCGAAGCTGTCGCGGCCGTCGAAGGTGAGACCGAAGCCGCGCATCAGTGCACCGTTGAGCCGGTCGTCGCCGTTCAGCACGTTGAGCCGGACGCCGCCGTAGCCCTGGAGGGCACTGGCGGTGGTGTCGCGCACGCTGCCGGTGTCGAGGCCGGGGATGGCCGCGTCGTTGACGTTCCACTGATCACCCCCCGCCGTGCCGACGGAGTTGTAGGCCTGTGCGGTGGGGGCGATCTGGAGCCCGGCGGTCACGGCGGCGGCAGCGAGGCCTGAGGCCAGGACTGCGCGCCCCCGTGGGGAGCGGAGGGTCTGTCGATATCTCAAGAGGAAACCTTTCACAACGAGGACGCGCGGCGGGGTCTCGGCCGAGGGTCCGGGGTAGCCGGTGACGATCAGCGCTGGTCGTCGACCGCGACGCTAGGGACCTGAATGCGACCTCAGGTGTTGGCTGCGTTACGCACAGATCTCGTCTCGGCCGGAGCAAACCAGTCGTGTTTCGCAGCCGCGTGGGTGCTTCAGCCCTGACGTGGTCCCCCCGCCATGGAAGATCTCTCCAGCGATCCGCGTTGGGTCGTCATGAAGAAGATCGGGTTCTTGTCCTTCGGTCACTGGACGCCGTCGCAGCAGTCGGCGACCCGCAGCGCCTCGGACGTGCTGCTCCAGTCGATCGACCTCGCCGTCGCGGCCGAGGAGGTAGGGGCCGACGGCGCCTACTTCCGCGTGCACCACTTCGCTCGACAGCTCGCCTCGCCGTTCCCGCTGCTCGCCGCAGTCGGCGCCCGCACGAGCCGGATCGAGATCGGCACCGGCGTCATCGACATGCGCTACGAGAACCCCCTCTACATGGCCGAGGACGCCGGCTCGGCCGACCTCATCTCCGGAGAGCGACTCCAGCTCGGGATCAGTCGTGGGTCGCCGGAGCAGGTCATCGACGGCTACCGCTACTTCGGCCACGAGCCGCGCGAGGGGCAGGATCACGCCGACCTCGCCCGCGAGCACACGGCCACGTTCCTGAAGGTGCTCGAGGGCGAGGGCTTCGCCGAGCCCAACCCACGCCCGATGTTCCCCAACCCGCCGGGCCTGCTGCGTGTCGAGCCGCACTCCCCCGGACTTCGAGATCGCATCTGGTGGGGTGCCGGCACCCGTGCCACGGCCGAGTGGACCGCCCACCAGGGCATGAACCTGATGAGCTCGACGCTGCTCACCGAGGACACCGGCGTGCCGTTCCACCAGCTTCAGGCCGAGCAGCTCGCACTGTTCCACCAGGCCTGGGCCGAAGCCGGGCACACTCGCACCCCCCGCACCTCGGTGAGCCGGAGCATCTTCCCGATCGTCACCGCGCAGGACCAGGCCTACTTCGGAACCCAGGGCAAGGGCAGCGACCAGGTCGGGATGATCGACGGCGGTATCGCGCGGTTCGGCAAGACCTACGCCGCCGAGCCGGACCAGCTGATCGCCGAGCTGGCGGCCGATGAGGCGATCGCCGCCGCTGACACCCTGCTGCTCACCGTGCCCAACCAGCTGGGGGTCGACTACTGCGCGCACGTCCTTGAGACGATCGTGCGCGACGTGGCGCCCGCTCTCGGCTGGCGCTGACCCGCCGACCCGACGAGGACCCATGACCACTGATCGCCGTGCGGACGTCGTCCGCGCCGTCTTCGACCTGCCGCTGCACCGCTCCCTGGGGCTCCGGCCGGTCGCGGACGGCGACCCCTCGGCCGGCGTCGAGCTGCCGGTGTCCGAGGGCACCGTCAACCCCTCGGCCGTGCTCCACGGCGGACTGGTGCCGCTGCTGCTCGACGTGACCTGCTTCCTGCGCCTCCTCGAGGACCTGCCCGAGGGCTCGCACGCCGTGACCGTGAGCACGTCGTCCTCGATCATCGCCGCGGCGCGGGAGGGCGACGTCGTCCGCTGCACCGCGCAGGTCGACCGACTCGGCCGCACCCACGCCTTCCTCTCGGCCGAGGTGCGGGTCGGCGACAAGGTCGTCGCGACCGGTCAGGTCGTCAAGGCAGTCGTCCCCGGCTAGAGCCCCCGGAACTCAGCGCGAGCGAGCGATGCGCAGCATCTCCTCGCGCGGCACGACCTTGATGCGCTCGCGCCCGGCGGCCTCGCCGAGGGCGAGCTCGTGGGCGTCGAGCGCCTCCCAGCCGTCCCAGGTGGTGACGTCGACGCCACCCTCGGCGAGGTGGGCGATCAGCGCGTCGCGACCGCTCTCCTCGTCCTGACGACCGGCCGGGCTCGACTCGAGGTCGGCGAGCAGGCTCTCGACGGTCTCGGCGGCGTCCGACTTGGTGTGCCCGATGAGGCCGACCGGGCCGCGCTTGATCCAGCCGGTGACGTAGGTGCCGGGCACCGCGGCGCCGTCCAGGTCGACGACTCGACCGGCGTCGTTGGGCACGAGGCCCGCGACGTGGTCGTAGGGCAGGTCGACGATCTCGCTCGGGAGGTAGCCGACGGCGCGGTAGACCGCCTGCACCGGCGTGACGACGTACTCCCCGGTGCCGCGGGCGGTGCCGTCGCCCTGGAGTTCGGTGATCTCGGTGCGCAGGCCCTCGACGCGGTCGGTGCCGAGCACCTCGACCGGCGCCGGGCCCAGGTGGATGTGGATGCGACGCGAGGCGCCGGTGGGCTCGGCCTCGACGTGGCGCAGCAGGGTGTCGACGACGAGCCGGACGCCCTTGTTGCTGCTGATCGCGGCCTGGCTGGCCTCGTCGATCTCGAAGCCCTCGGGGTGCACGATCACCTCGACCTCGGGCGAGTGCGAGAGCTCGCGCAGCTCCATCGGGGTGAACTTGATCTGCGCCGGGCCGCGCCGCGCGAAGACGTGGATGTCGGTGGCCTGGTTGAGCGCGAGGCCCTGGTAGACGTTGTCGGCGATCTCGGTGACCAGCTGCTCGTCAGCCGGCTTGGCGAGCATCCGGGCGACGTCGAGCGCCACGTTGCCGGCGCCGAGGACGGCGATCTCGCGCGCCTGCAGCGGCCAGTCGGACGGCGCGTCGGGGTGCCCGGCGTACCAGGAGACGAAGTCGGCAGCACCGTGGCTGCCAGGCAGGTCGATGCCGGGGATGTCGAGGGCCCGGTCGGCCATCGCGCCGGTGGAGAAGATCACTGCGTCGTAGTGGCGCTGGAGGTCGGCGAGCTTGAGGTCGGTGCCGTACTCGACGTTGCCGAGGAAGCGGACCCGCTCGCGGCTCAGCACGCGATGCAGCGCCTTGATGATGCCCTTGATACGCGGGTGGTCGGGAGCGACGCCGTAGCGGACCAGGCCGTACGGCGCGGGCAGCCGCTCGAGCACGTCGACCTCGACGTCGGGGTGCTCAGCGGTGAGGAAGTCGGCGGCGTAGATGCCGGCGGGGCCGGCGCCGACGACGGCGACACGTGGACTGGGCATGGCGAAGCTCCTGAGACGCTGAGGGGGAAGTTGCTCCTCCAAGTGTGCGTCGTCGGGAAAGGCCGGAGGTAGGGGGGATTGCCTGTGGGAGCACAACCTCACCCTGTGACCACGCCCCGCGGAAGACTCAGGGACGCAGGACGGAGCCGGCCCCCAGCTCGTGGCGGGCGATGCCGCGCAGGTGCACCTCGTCGGGGCCGTCGAAGATCCGCATCGCGCGGTGCCAGCCGTACATCGCGGCGAGCGGGACGTCGTCAGAGATGCCGGCGCCGCCGTGCACCTGGATGGCGCGGTCGATGCCCTGCAGGGCCACGCGCGGCACCGACACCTTCGCCATCGAGACCAGGGTCGCGGCGGCCTTGTTGCCCTGCTCGTCGATCACCCGCGAGGTGTGCTGGCACAGCAGCCGTGCCTGGTCGATGGCGATCCGCGACTCGGCGATCGCCTCGTGCACCATCCCCTGCTCGGCGAGCGGCTTGCCGAAGGCGATGCGCTCCTGCGATCGGCTCACCATGAGCTGCAGTGCGCGCTCGGCTGCGCCGAGGGCGCGCATGCAGTGGTGGATGCGACCGGGTCCGAGACGCGCCTGGGCGAGCGCGAAGCCGGAGCCCTCCTCGCTGAGGATGTTGGCGACCGGCACCCGGACGTCCTCGAAGAGGACCTCGCAGTGGCCGTGCTGGTCGTGGCGACCGAAGACCGGCAGGTCGCGCACGATCGTCACCCCGGGGGTGTCGGTCGGCACCAGCACCATCGACTGCTGGCGGTGCCGAGCGGCGTCGACGTCGGTCTTGCCCATCACGATCATCACCGCGCAGCGCGGGTCGGCCGCGCCGCTGGTCCACCACTTGCGCCCGTTGATGACGTACTCGTCGCCGTCACGCACGATCGAGGTCTCGATGTTAGTGGCGTCGCTGCTGGCCACGGCCTTCTCGGTCATCGCGAACGCCGAGCGGATCTCGCCGGCCAGCAGCGGCTCGAGCCAACGCTGCTGCTGCTCGGGGGTGCCGAAAAGGTGCAGCAGCTCCATGTTGCCCGTGTCGGGCGCCTGGCCGTTGATCGCCTCGGGCGCCAGCTCGAGGCTCCAGCCGGTGATCTCGGCCAGCCCCGCGTAGTCGAGCTGGGAGATGCCCGACTCGGCGGGCAGGAAGAGGTTCCACAGGCCGCGTCGGCGCGCTTCGGCCTTCAGGTCCTCCACCACCGGCGGCAGGGTGTGGTCGTCAGGACCGGCCGCAGCGCGGTAGGCGTGGTAGTCGTGCTCGGCCGGGAAGACGTGGTCGTTCATGAACTCGACCAACGAGGCGCGCAGCTCGCGCGCCTTCGGCGACGGAGTCAGGTCGAGACCGTGCACCTCGTAAGGGTCCTTCAGGCCATCGGAGCCGGAAAGGTCGGTGTTGGTGGGGTCGGGCGTGCTGGTCATGAGCGGATCTCCGTGACGACGTCGGTGAGGGCGGCCCGCTCGGTGCGGAAGCCGTTGACAGGGTGGTCGGCGACCGGGCGACCCAGGGCGACGCCGCAGATCACCAACCGGTCCTCGGGCAGGTCGAGCAGCTCGCGGACCTTGCCGGCATACATGCCAATCGCGCCCTGCGCGATCGAGGCGATGCCCGCAGCGAGCGCGGCGTTTATCAGGTTGGCGACGTAGCCACCACAGTCCACTGCACCGTAGACGCCGTGGTCGCGGTCGCTGGTGATGATCGCGAGGTGCGGGGCACCGAAGCCCTCGAAGTTGCGCAGCATCTGCGCCGCGCGGGCGCCGTAGTCGTCGCGAGCGATACCGAGACTCTCGTAGAGCGCGAAGCCCGCGCCCCGTCGGCGCTCGGCGAACGCACCGACGTACTGCCCCGGCAGGGGTACGTCGGGACTCAGATCGGCAGGATGGTGTGCGACGTGCTCGGTCAGCTGCTTGCCGAACGTCGCCAGCGCCTCGCCGCCGAGGAGGTACACACCCCAGGCCTGGGTGTTGCACCACGACGCCGACCGCTGGGCGAGGGCGAAGACGTCGGCGAGGACCTCGTCAGCCACCGGCTCCGGCAGGTACTCGCGGCAGCTCCAGCGCTGCGCCATCAGGTCCTCGAACTGCACTGCGCCCACCTCTCCGCGACCGGTTCGTCCGGCCTGGGGCGAGGCTAGCCAATGCCTCAGGCTGCGGCGGCCGTCGTCCTCAGAAGCTCGGCTGTCGCCGCCTGCTCGCCCATCCGCATGAGCGCGCCGGTGTGGGTGAAGTCGAGCACCCGACCGCAGTCGAAGTCGTTGTCGAGGTGGATGTGGCGCAGCGCCACACCGGACGGCGCGATGGGCGGCTCCTGGCGCCGTACGGTCGCGACGAGCGAGGCGATGAGGACGTCGAGCGGGTTGTGCATCGCGCGCAGCGGTGCGGTGCGGGTGACGTCGAGCGCCCAGACGGTGTCGCCGGGGCGGGCGACCCCGAAGGCCCCGGCCAGAGGAAGGTTGGCCGAGACCCCCGCGTCGACGTGCAGGGCGGGGCCCGCCGGCCCGGGGAGCGACACCGGCGGGAAGACGGCGGGCAGGGCGGCCGACGCCGCGATCGTGTCGGCCAGGCGCCCATGGTCGTGGTGCGCGACCATCCCGGTGGACAGGTCGGTGGTGGCGATGAGCAGCTGGGTGGGGAGGTCCTCGATGAGTCCGTCGCCGACCCAGGTCGCGATCATCGCGCGCATCGCGGTGGACTCGAACAGGTAGGGGCGTCGTCGTGCGACGTTGAGGGCCGCCGTCGTACGGCGCCCGGTGAGGGCGCGGGCGCTCATGCCGCGCCACAGCCCGGAGAGCTCCTCGACCCGGTCGAGCGAGGGGGCGGTGGCGACGAAGGCCGCGTTGAGGGCGCCGACCGAGGCGCCCACGAGGACGTCGGGAGTGATGCCGGCGCCGATCAGGGCGCGCAGCATGCCGATCTGCGCTCCGCCGCGCGAACCGCCTCCCGAGAAGACGAAGATGTCGCGCGGAGCGGTCTGGGATGGGGAGTGGACGTCCATTGCTGCTCCTCCGGACTAGGGGGGGTTGCCGGGGCACCACGGGGGATGGTGCTGCACTACTCATCGGCACACTAGGCAGGTCCCACGAGCCCTCGTGCGAGTTTCAACCGAATCTGGCCTCCCGCGGCACTCGCCTAGTCAGAAGTGACCAGGGGTCCCCCTAGCGCATGAGCAACCCCAGCTCGACGGCTTCCTCGCGCAGCTCGTCGCGGACGTCGGGGTGGGCGGCGCGCTCGATCAGGTGGCGGGCCTGGGTGCCCTGGTCGTGCCCGAAGATCTCCGCGACTCCCTGCTCGGTGACCACCGCACTCATCTGGAACGACGTCACCGGCTCCTCGACCAGCGGCACGATCGTCGACACGTCGGCCTTCGGGTGCCAGGACTTGAGCGCGATGACGGCCTGCCCGCCC